>JANLWM010000240.1:0-2392 GCA_031364525.1 Chloroflexota bacterium
GCCTCCGGCTCACGAGGCAGCGATCCGCGTCAGACCGAACCGAAGGTCGCCATCGACCGCGCAGGCGACGACCCGCCCGGTGAGTTCCCGGCCGAGCAGCGGCGAGTTCGTCCCGAGCGAGACCATCGTGGCCGGCTCGAGGGTCCAGAGCGCGTTCGGGTCGATGATCACGACATCGTTCTCCGGCAGCGCGATCCCGAGGACGCGTGCGGGACCAGCCGTGAGGGCCTCGACGACGCGATCCCAGGTCCCCCAGCCTGCAGCGACGCCGGCGAGCAGCAGCGGCACGGCGGTCTCGAAGCCGGAGATCCCGAATGCGGCCTCCTGGAACTCGACATCCTTCCGGGTGGAGGCGTGCGGGGCGTGGTCGGTCGCGATGGCGTCGATCGTCCCGTCCATGAGGCCTGCCCAGCAGGCGCGTACGTCCGCTGCCGTACGGAGCGGCGGGTTGACCTTCGTGCTCGTCTCGTACGGGGTCGCCCGTTCGCCGCCCTCGTCCCACGCGAACGCGCGGGAGCCGGCGACCCACTCATCGGTGAGCGAGAGATGGTGCGGCGTCACCTCGGCGGTGATCGCGAGGCCGTCCGCCTTGGCGCGACGGACCAGCTCGACGCCACCGGCGGTCGACACATGGGACAGGTGCAGACGGCCACCGGCGAGGCGCGCGAGCGACAGGTCCCGGGCGATCGCGGTCTCCTCGGCGGCCGCAGCCATCCCCGGAAGCCCGAGCCGCGCCGAGACGACGCCTTCGTGCATCACACCGTCGGCGGTGAGGGCGAGATCCTGTGAGTGCTCGAAGATCGGGCGGCCCGCTGCGCGCGCGTACTCGAGCGCGTTCCGGAACAGCTGACCGTCGGACACGGGCGCGCCGTCGTCCGAAAAGGCGGCCGCACCGGCCGCGGCGAGCTCCACGAGATCGGCGAGCTCTTTTCCCCGGCGCCCGCGCGTGATCGCCGCGATCGGCAGCACGCGAGCCGCCCGTGCCGCGGCTCCACGCGCGATCACCTCGGCGACAAGGCCCGGCGAATCGATGGCCGGCTCCGTGTTCGGCATCGCGCAGATCGTCGTGAACCCGCCGGCGAGCGCCGCGCGCGCGCCGGTCGCGATCGTTTCGGAGTCCTCGAAGCCCGGCTCGCGAAGGTGCGCGTGAAGATCGATGAATCCGGGTGACACGAGCCACCCGCGCTGCGCCGCGTCGCGTTGCAGGTCTGCCAGCACGCTCATGCCGTCTGCTCCGGAGTGCCGGCCAGCAGATAGAGGAGCGCCATCCGCACCGCGACGCCGTTCGTCACCTGGGTCTCGATGAGCGACCGCGCGCCGTGCGCCACGGAGGCGGCGATCTCGACGCCCTCGTTCATCGGGCCGGGGTGGAGCACCGGCGCTTCGGGCCGCATCCGCTTGACGCGCTCCTCGCTCAGTCCCCAGGTCTTGGCGTACTCGCGGATCGACGGCAGGAGGCCGGCGTGCTGCCGCTCCTTCTGCAGGCGCAGCGCGATGACCCCATCCGCGCCATCGAGCGCGCGGTCGAGGTCCGGCTCGTACGTGGTGCCGCGCGGCGTCATGCCGCAGCGCCACGCCGACGGCACCAGGGTCGGCGGTCCTGAGAGCGTGACGGTCGCGCCGAGCGGCACGAGCGCGTCGATGTCGGACCGGGCCACCCGCGAATGCGTGATGTCACCGACGATGACGATGCGCCTGCCATCGAGGTCGCCGAGCGCGCCGCGCAGCGTGTACGCGTCGAGCAGGCCTTGCGTCGGATGGGCGTGCCATCCGTCGCCGGCGTTGATCACCGCCGCGTCGGTCCGCTCCGCAACGAAGTACGGGGCGCCGGACGCCGCATGACGCATGACGATCACATCGCCGCCGAGCGCGGTGAGGGTTCGGACGGTGTCCAGCAGGGTCTCGCCTTTCTCGACGGACGAGCCGCTGGCGGTGATGTTCGTGACATCCGCCGAGAGCGCCTTCGCCGCCAGCTCGAACGAGACCCGCGTGCGCGTCGATGCCTCGGCGAAGAAAAGGATCACGGTGCGGCCACGGAGCGCGGGCGTGCGGCGGATCGGGCGTCCGAGAACCTCGACCATCGCGCCGGTCTGGTCCAGCACTTGTTCGATCTCCGCCCTCGACCAGTCGTCCGTCGCGAGCACGTGGCGTCTCTGCCAGGTCATGCCGCCGCCGCCTGGACGAGCTCGACGGTGTCCGCGCCACCGGTCTCGATGAGCTGGACGCGGACGTCGTCGGCCAGATTCGTGGGCACGTTCTTGCCAACGAAGTCGGCGCGGATCGGGAGCTCGCGATGGCACGATCGACCAGCACCGCGAGGCGGATGGCCCGCGGACGGCCGTAGTCGACAAGGGCATCCATCGCAGCCCGGATCGTGCGCCCGGTGAAGAGC
>JANLWM010000243.1:0-2012 GCA_031364525.1 Chloroflexota bacterium
CCGAGGACGACGGTCGTCGACCTGCGGCTCGAGCTCAAGGCGAACAATCGCTCGACCCTCAGTGCCGCGTTGCGGACCGCCCTCAAGAAGACTGTCGCGAGGGGCGAGCAGGCCATCCTCTACCTCAACCGCCGGGGCTTCGCGACCGTCGTGCTGTGCCGCGATTGCGGGTACGTCGTCCCATGCCCGGCGTGCGACATCCCATTCGCGCTCCACGCCGACGGCCGCTTGGTCTGCCATCGCTGCGGCCAGCAGGTGCCGCGCGCGCCCGCGGTGTGCCCCCAGTGCGGATCGCGGCGCATCCGGCATCTCGGCGTAGGGACGCAGCGCGTCGAAGAGGACGTCCGGGCCGCCGTGCCCGAGGCGCGGATCGCGCGGCTCGATCGGGATGCCGTGAAGGCGAAGGGCGCGCACGCCGCGATGTATGAGCGGATGCGGAGCGGTGAGGCCCAGGTGATCATCGGGACGCAGATGGTCGCAAAAGGCTTCGATCTCCCCGGCGTCTCGCTCGTCGGGATCGTGAACGCCGACACCCAGCTGAATCTCCCTGACTTCACCGCCGCCGAACGCACCTTCGAGCTCCTCACGCAGGTCCTCGGTCGTTCGGGACGCGGCACCGTTGGCGGCCAAGGCGTGCTGCAGACGTACCTTCCCGAGCACTACGCGATCCGCGCTGCGGCTGCCCACGATTACGCGACGTTCGCGGAGCAGGAGCTCATGGCCCGCAAGCGGTTCGGCTATCCGCCGTTCGGCAGGCTCGTGCTCCTCCAGACCGCTGCCGCGAAGGAGGTCACCGTCGAGCGCCGCGCGACCGAGCTGGCTGCTGCTCTTCGTGCCGAGGCCGGGGACGACGCTGAAGTGCTCGGCCCCGCGCCCGCCTTCGCCGCGAAGCGCGCCGGTAGCTATCGAGCGCAGCTGGTCCTTCGAGGCGACCATCCGACCGCGGTCCTGGATCGCGTCGATGTCGGCGCGGAGTGGACCGTGGACGTGGACCCGATGACCCTGCTCGGATAGCGTGACGCCATGGAAAGCGAAGGAGCGATCGTCGAGCCGGACGACGATGACGGCCCGGACTCCCAGCCGCACGACCCGCGGGTCATCGTCACGAAAGGATCACCCTGGACGATCGATCGGGGCCGCCGCGAGCGCTGGTCCGCGCCCGCGTTCCTCACGAAGCACGCGGTCGATGTCCGCCAGGTCGGGGATCCGGTGCTCCACGCGCCCGGGAAGAAGCCGCGGGTGGATAAGAAGGAGCTCGAGCCGCTCGTCCAGCGGATGTTCGCCTCGATGGTCGAAGCGCACGGGATCGGCATCGCCGCCCAGCAGATCGGGGTCCCGCTCCGCGTGATCATCATCGACGTCGACGAGGTGGGGATCGTGGCGGTCAATCCCGAGGTCGACTTCGAGAGCGCCGAAGTGGACGAGATGAGCGAAGGCTGTCTCTCCGTGCGGGGCCTGTACGGGATGCTCGAGCGTCCCTTGATCGCGCGCGTCACCGCGGTGGACATCACCGGCAAGAAATTCACGATCGAGGGCGAGGGCCTCGGGGCCCAGTGCATGCTCCACGAGACCGACCACACGAACGGGGTGCTGTACGTCGATCGCCTGCGGACCCGAAAGGACCTGTTCCCGGTCGAGCCCGACGAGCCCGGCGAACCGCGTCAGTCGGTGTCCGGTCATACGCGAGACGAAATGGAGAAGGCGACTTCGCACTGACGCCCCGGGTCATCTTCCTCGGCACGCCGGCGTTCGCGGTGCCGTCCCTCGATGCGCTCGCCCGGGCCGCCGCGGCGGGGACCCTTGACCTCGTGGCCGTCGTCACTCAGCCGGATCGTCCCGGCGACCGCGGACGTCTCGCGCCGTCTGCGGTCAAGGAGCGCGCGATCGAGCTCGGCGTGCCGGTGGTGCAGCCGGTGCTGCTCAACGGCGATGCGGCCGGACCGCTCGTGAACGACCTGCGTCCGGACGCCCTCGTCTGGGCGGCATATGGGAACCTGATCCCGCGCCGACTG
>JANLWM010000269.1:0-8658 GCA_031364525.1 Chloroflexota bacterium
CGAGTACGCGACGGCCCGCCTCCGTCCGTACGCGAGTCGCGGCATGGGCATTGAGCGCCGTCCGTCAAAGCAGTGCCCTCGTCTGCGTTCGCGAGCAGGCGCGCGCAAAACGAGACGCGGAACGAAAACTGATCGGCGGCCTTTCGGCCGCTGATCAAGGTCCGGAACCAGACGAAACTACTTGTTGAAGTACACCTTGTTGATCTCGATGTAGTTCTTCCACTTATCCGGCACCGCATCTTCGGGGAAGATCGCGCTCACCGGGCACACCGACTCGCAGGCACCGCAGTCGATGCACTCATCGGGATGGATGAAGTACATGGTGTCGGCGTCGGTCGTATAAATACAGTCCACCGGGCAAACGTCAACGCAGCTCGCATCTTTCACCGTGATGCATGGTTCCGTGATCACGTAGGCCATCGGTTCCAGCTCCTCTGATCGGATTCCCGGAGCCCACTTGCGCGGTCCCTCCAGCCGAGCGAAAGGCTACCATCACCATCGCCGATGAGCGAACAGCACACCGCCGAATTCCCCTTGCCCGCGGACGCGTCCGACGAGGAGCGTGCCCAGGCCAAGCGCGAGATCGGCGCGCACGCCAAGATCCTGGAAGAGACACCGCATGGTCTTCGGATCGCGGCGAAGCTGTTGGGCCAGACCGGTCCGATCTGGCACTTCCAGTACACGCGCATCTTCGCGCTGCCCAAGGGGTTCGTGGCGGCCGGTCATGACATCCGCGACGGCATCAAGGTGAGCTACTCGGACGATCTGGCCCACGTCGCCGACGGGTTCGAGAACGAGGGCGTGCACGAGTTCATCCTTGACGAGCTCCGCTTCAGGGGACTTCTCGACGCCGAACACGCCCGAGCCCACTAGCCGCGAGCGCAAGGCGGCCCGCCCGCCCAAGCGCGTCCCGGGCGGCGAGCTGCAGGAGCGCGACCGGGCTCGCTGCGATGATCCGCCGCCCGACGCGCTCGTCCGGGGGATCGAGCTATTCAACGCCGGCGAGTTCTTCGAGCAACACGAGACCCTCGAGACGCTCTGGCGCGACACCCGCGCTCCGATCCGCGGGCTCTATCACGGCATCCTGCAGATCGGTGTCGGCTTCCATCACTGGCGCAACGGGAACCATCATGGTGCGAGCGTGCTGCTCGAGGAGGGGATCACCCGGCTCGGTCCGTTCGCGCCTGACTGCCAGCGCATCGACGTCGCGTCTCTGCTTCGCGACGCGACAGCCGCTCACACGGAGCTGCTCCGGCTCGGGCCCGCGAGGATGAGCGAGTACGACCTTGGCGGCGCGCCGAAGGTCCTCTTGATCGGGCGCTAGGGCTTCGGCGGCGCCGCCGGCGCACCGTCGGACTGGTCCCAGCCGACCAGCGTGTACGGCGGGAGGTTGATCGCTTCGACCGCGCGGAGCTCAGGGATCGAGTCGCGCAACGCGCGCTCGATGCCGTTCTTCACCTGGAGCGACGCGACCAGCCGACTCGACCCCGGACGAGTGAGCACGACCCTCAACTGCGCGACGCCATCCTCGAGACCGACAAGCGCAACGGACGCGCCGGATCGCTCGAGGTACGGCGCGATCTCAGCGAGGCGCGCGGCAACGCGTGACTTCAGGTCGGCCATGCCTCGTTAGGATATCCGCGATGTGCTTCCCGCCGGGTGCGCGACCGCCCGAGATCCCCGCGGATCTGCGTCCGATCAGCGGTGGCGCCGGCGGCCAGGACGTGGTCCTCACCAGCGCCGACGGCGCGACCTTCCGCTCGTTCGTGGCGTCCGGGTCCGGCGATGCCGGGGTGGTGATCGCGCCGGACGTGCGCGGGCTGCACCCGTTCTACGAAGAGCTCGTCGAGCGCTTCGCATCCGCGCGTGTCCACGCCATCGCCTTCGACTACTTCGGCCGCACCGCCGGCACGGCTCGGCGGCCCGACGACTTCGCGTTCCAGGAGCACGTGGCCGCGGCTCGTGCCCGTCCGGACCTGATCCAGGCCGACATCGCCTCGGCGATCGCGGAGCTCACACGCAGCACGGGCGCATCGCGCATCTTCGTTCTCGGCTTCTGCATGGGCGGGCGCGTCGCGTTCAATGCGTCCGCGGAGCAGCCGGTCCTCTCGGGCGTCGTCGGCTTCTACGGCGTCACGCGCAAGCGAGATGACGGCGACAGCGACGCCCCGATCGACAAGGTCACCCGAATGCGCGTACCGGTCCTCGGCCTCTTCGGTGGGGGCGACCAGGCGATCCCGGCAGCGGACAACGAGGCCTTCGATCGCGCGCTCTCCGCGAAGGGACTCGCGCACCATCTCGTGACATATCCGAACGCCCCGCACTCCTTCTTCGACCGGAACTTCGCCGATTGGAACGATGCGTGCGACGACTCGTGGCGCCGGGTGCTCGGCTTCGTGAACTCGGGCGATCCGAAAGCGGCGTGATGAGCCCGCGGATCGGTGGTGCGCTGCTCCTCGGTTCGGTCATCTTCCTTGGCATCACGTTGTTCGAGCAGATCCCGGTCATCGGCTGGCTTGGCGCGCTCCTGTCCCTCGGTGCCTGGCTCTGGCTCGCCGGGGAGGTCCGTCGTGGCGGCGGGAGCATCGTCGCCGCGGCCGTCGTGGGTGGCGTGACCGGCTTCGTCGGCGCGCTCTCGGCGTGGCTCCTCCAGGTCGGGAACCTCTTCGGGCCGGACACGCCGGGGCTCGCGCGCTTCGGAGCCGGCCTCGGCACGATCGGGGCGTCGGTCTTCCTGGTGCTCTGGCCGCTGGTCGGAGCCTGTGTGTGTGGCGTGAGCGCCGCCGTGCGCACCCGCCGCTCGGCCCGCGGCTCCGCCGGCGGCTGGTAGCGTTCCGAACGACCCCGCGGCGAGCGTCCGCGGGGACGCGAGGAGGAAGGCGATGCACAGGGCCGCGAGGACGCTCTGCTCAGTCCTGTTCGCATTCGGCATCGTCGTGTCCGGAGGATCCGCTGCGAGTGCGAATGTCGTCGCCGGCAACGGCTACAGCGCGAGCTACAGCGGCGAGTCGTCGTTCCTTGGTCTCGGTGCCGGCGCGACCGGACAGCTGAGCGCGGTCTTCTTCAATGACGGGAGCCAGGCCTGGCTCCCCGGGGTCGTCGGCCTGCTGGTCTGCCTGCCCGACAAGGTCACCTGCAACGTTGCATCGCCGAACGCGGCCTACGCGGTCAACTGGTATTCCACCACGGTCTACGCGACGGTCACCACGCTCGTGCCCCCTGGCTCGAACGGCTTCTTCATCTACAACATCAAGGTCCCGGACACCGCGCTCCCGGCGACGACCACGACGTTCAACGGCGACGTGGGGCTCATCACCGTCGGCGCGGTCCTGCGGCCGCAGGGGTACTTCCAGCAGAACGCCACGCCGCTCCCGGTGCGCCCCCTCACCATCGCGCCGGTCAGCGCGGCGGTCTCGGTCGGACAGTCCCTGCAATTCACGTCGTCCATCGCCGCGGCCTGGACGGTCACCGGCGGCTGCGGCGCCATCACCCCCGCCGGCCTCTTCGCGGCGACCGCGACGAACTCGTCGAGCCAGCCTTGCGCTGTCGTGGCGTCCTCGGCCGGCATGACCGCGCAGGCGGCCGTGACGGTCTTCGGACCGCCCGCGAGCATCTCATGCAGCTCCGACAACGCGTCGCTCGTCGCCGACGGCGCGTCGACCACCACGGTACGGGCGACGCTCAAAGATGCGAACGGCAATGCCGTCGCCAACGCTGTCACGCCGGCGATCACGTTCACCAATATCACGCCGACGCTCGTCACGATGTTCCCCGCCGGCTCGCAGAACCCCACGGCCGGCGTGGCCTCGGTGACGCTCACCAGCACGTTGGTGCCCGGTCCGGCGCAGCTCACCGCCACCTCCGCCGGCCTGACGGGCTGCAACATCACCGTCACGACGGGCGTCGCGGGCGCCGCGACGCAAACGTTCGCGACCTTCCTCACGGACCCGGTCGCGGCCGACGGCGTCTCCACGTCGGTCCTGCGCGTCGATCTTCGTGATGCCCAGGGCGTCCGGGCCACCAATGACAGCACCACCCAGGTGATCGCCACCCGCGTCACGACCAGCAGCGGGGTGTGCGCGATCGGCGGCATCGGCGCCGTGGTGTCGACGGCGATCCAGGGCCGCGTCGACTTCGTCGTCACGACCACGAGCCTCCCGGGAACGTGCCGGTTCACGGTCACCACGAACAACAGCTCCATCACCGGTACGCAGGCCACCATGACGACGCAGCTGGTGGGCGCCGCGAGCAAGCTCGCGGTCACAGGCACCGACTCGCCGAAGCCAGCCGGGTCGACCGCCGGTCTCACGCTCACGGTCGACATCCAGGACGCGGTCGGGCGGCGGGTGACCGGGAGCAGCGCCCTCGTGACACTCCAGCTCGACACCGCATCCTGCGCCGGGGCAACGCCGGGCAGCGTCTACGCGCCTGGTGGGACGGCGATGACGGCGCTCCAGGGCCGCGTGATGTTCCAGCTCAGCTCGTTCGGGGCATACCCGGGATGCGTGGTGACGCTGAACTCGTCGACCCTCACGGGCACGAACACCACGGTCCGCTTCGATCCGGGTGGGGCAGATCATCTGACCTGCGTGTTCCTGCCGACATCGATCGTCGGCAACGGATCGGCGCTAGCCACGGCCACGGTCCAGGTCCGCGACGCCCGGGAGAATCCGGTCACGACCGGTGGTCCGTATTCCGTGACCTTCGTCCGGGCGACGGGCAGCGCGACGACCATCGTGACCTCGTCGGTCCTGAACACCTCGAGCGGCTCCGTGACCTTCACTGTGCGCTCCGGTGCGACGGGAGCCTTCGGCGTCGACTCGTACAACGCGCAGATCACGGCGGGGTCGCAGCCCTCGCTGCCGAATCCGACGACGCTGTCGGCCTGCAGCGTCTCGGTCACGCCGTGATCGCTACGCGACCCGACGCTTCTTGTGGTTCACGTAGTCGATGAGCACGAACTCACCGAGCTTCTCCGGCTCGACGTAGAACGCCCGCCCGCCGTTCAGCTTGGACATCTGATTGACGAAGTCCACGAGGTAATGGCCGCGGGCGAGCATGAACGTGTTGATGGTGATCCCGTCGCGGGTGCACCGGACGACCTCGCGGAGCGTCTCCTCGAACGTGCGCTTCGTCGGTGGGTATGCGAACCGTGGCGTCGGATTGCCCTGCTCGAAGTGCGCGGTCGGCTCGCCGTCGGTGATCATGAGGATCTGCTTGTTCTTCCCGCGGGAGCGTGACAGCAGCGTCCGCGCGGTCTGGAACGCGTGCTGCATGTTCGTTCCGTAGACATATTCGTTCCACGTCAAGCGGGGAAGGTCCTTCGGCTGAAGCTGCATCGCGTAGGCGGAGAATCCGATGATGAAGAGGTCATCCTTCGGGTAGGTCGATCGGATGAGGGAATCCAGGGCCAGGGTCACCTTTTTCGCCGCGAGGAAGCAGCCGCGGAAGAGCATCGAGCGCGAAACGTCCACCAGGATCGCCGTGGCGGACTGCGTGACGAGCTCGGTGCGGTACACGTCGAAGTCGGCCGCCGTCAGCTTGACCGGAGTGCCGGCACCACCCCGGAACACGGCGTTCTTGACCGTGCCGGGGAGGTCGAGGAGGAACGGATCTCCGAACTCGTACGTCTTCAGCTCGTCGGTCGGGTCGCCGCCGCGACCGCGGGCGTCCGCGCGGTGCTTGCCGAACGCGTCGCGCTTCAGGGTCGAGAAGATCTCCTCGAGCGAGCGCTGGCCGATCTTTCGGATCCCCCGCGGCGTCAGCTCGTACTTGTCGCCGTCCTTACGGATGAGGCCGGCCTCCTCGAGCAGCTCGCTCATCTTCTGCAGCTCTTCGAGCGACTGACGGGCCTTCGATCCCGCGAGCCGCTCGACCTGCTCCGGGTCCACGTCGGTCAGGTCGCCGTGGTCGCGCGCTCCGCGCACGGTGTCCTCCAGGTCGGACAGCTGGTTCATCTCGTCCATGAGGCCGAGCGCTTCGGCGAGGGTCATTGGATCGTCACCCGAGAGCTCGTGCTCATAGCCATCGATCGGCATCAGCTGACCGAGCGTGTCAGCAAGCTCGCTCATCGCGGATTGCATGCCGGGGTCGTCGAAGGCGGCGCCCAATAGCTCTTCGAGCTGCTCGCGCATCTCGCCGGACATGCTTCTCCAGAGCGAGCGCATCGCCGCCATCCCCATCGCGAGCTGCTTGAGCAGATCGTCCCAGTCCTTCGCCTGCCCGGCCAGCTCCGGATACTGGCGCTGGAAGGCCTCGAAGTCGGGCTCGCCCCCGTCCATCCGCTCCTTCAGGGCGCGATTCAGGTCGCGGATCATCTGCCGGGTGCGCTCCAGCTGCTCCGGAGTCAGGTCAGTGAGTGACTGGCGCATGTTCTTGAAGTACGAGCCGAGCACCTGCTCCTGCAGCTGCTTCATGAGCTCCTCGTACTTCTGAGCAGCCTTCGGCTCGACGAACTCGTAGTCCTTGAGGCTGCGGATCGCCCGGCCAACGTCCTCCGGAAGGGCATCCAGCTGCTCGCGCCGGTCGCGAGCGAGGTTCGCCATCGCCTGCTTCAGTGCCTCGTCGGTCGTCTCCTGCTGCTCACGCCGGTCCAATCCGTCGCGTTCGAGTCGCTTGACCTCCTCGAGCTTTGCTTTCAGCTCGTCGAAGATGCCCGAGAGGTCGTGCCGTTCAACGCGCTTCTGCTTGGCGGCTCGCAGCCGCTCGAGGAGGTCCTTCATGCCCTCCATGCGGCCGGGGAGCCCGAAACGCGCCAACCGGGCCATGGCGTCCTCGAGATCGCCGCCCGAGAGCAGCTCGTCCGACATCGCGCCCAGCAGCTCGTCGGCCTCGAGCGCGTCAAGCCGTTGCGTCCCGTCCCAGCGCTTGTAGATGGCACGGTCTGGTTCGAGCATGCTCCGGCCTAGGCCCTGAATGTCGCCCGGGACTCGCCGCGCTCCTTGTTCAGCTTCCGGTTGAGGTGCAGTCCCTCAAGGATGAATTCCACGCCCGCGGCGATCGCGGCCGGATTGCCGGTGGCGCCGAGCTTCGCGACCGCGCCCTTCATGCCCGGGATCTGGAGCGCCTGCTTCACGTACTCCTGGCTCGGCAGGACCGGCGACACATGCATCGTTGCGCCGCGCTGGAACGCGGCCAGCAGCGAGTCGAACTCGGCGAGGGCGAATGTCCGGTTGAACACGTTGAGCACCGCGCGCTGGCCGAGGCGATCGATCACCCGTTCCTCGGTGAGATCGCCCACCGACTCGAGCTCGATCTTGCCGGCGGTCGAGGCGATGATGGCCGGCAGGTCGCTGATCCGTGGCACGACGGCGGTCTCGCCGTTCCGCAGCGCGCGCTTCAGCGCGTTCGATGTGAGATTCTCGTAGTTCGCGATGGTGACGCGGACGGAGACGCCGGACCGCTGGGAGATCTCAGGCGACTTCCGCGCGAGCTGCGACAGCTCCGCCAGGATCTCCTTCATGTAGGCCGGCACCGTGGTCGTGATGCCCTCGTCCACGAAGGCCGACCGCTCCTGCTCCATGATGCCGACCTCGGTCGCGATGTCCTTCGGATAGTGCGTCCGGATCTGCGAACCGAACCGGTCCTTCAGCGGCGTGATGATCCGGCCGCGGTTCGTGTAGTCCTCGGGGTTCGCCGACGCCACGACGAAGAGGTCGAGCGGCAGGCGGATCTTGTACCCGCGGATCTGGACGTCACGCTCCTCCATGACGTTCAGCAGGCCGACCTGCACGCGCTCGGCGAGGTCCGGGAGCTCGTTCAGGGCGAAGATGCCGCGATGCGTGCGCGGCAGGAGGCCGTAATGGATGGTCAGCTCGTCCGAGAGGTACCGGCCTTCGGCGACCTTGATCGGATCGACCTCGCCGACCAGGTCGGCGATCGAGATGTCCGGCGTCGCGAGCTTCTCGCTGTACCGGAGATCAGGCGTCAGCCAGACCAGCTCGACAGCGTCCCCGTCGTTCGCCACGCGGTAGCGGCAGGCGGCGCAGATGGGCGCGAGCGGGTCGTCGTTGATCTCGCAGCCCGCGATCGCGGGCACGACCGGGTCGAGCAGCGAGTTGAGCGAACGGGCGATGCGGGTCTTCGCTTGCCCACGTTCGCCGAGGAAGATGATGTCCTGTCCGGAAAGGATGGCGTTCTCGATCTGCGGAACGACCGTCTGCTCGTAGCCGACAATGCCCTCGAACAGGGGCGTCTTGCGCGCAAGCGCCACCATGAGGTTCGCACGAAGCTCTTCCTTCACGGTCCGGCTGCGATATCCGCTCTCGCGGAGCGCGCCGATGGTCATCGGTCGGTCGTCGGTCACGAGCGGTCTCCTTTTGACCGAGGGTATCACGCTATCCTCGCGTTCCATGACCTCTGAGACATCACCGTCGATCGACGATCCGGCCGCCATCGCCGCCACCATCCGCGAAGCGACGGAAAGAACTGAGCAGGCCCTGCGCGAGCGGACCGTGCCGATCGCGGTCGAGCCGCCGACGGTGTTCCGACCCTGACCTCCATTCGCTACGCGACCGTCGCGGAGCTTGCGGACGGGCTGAAGCGCAAGCGCTACTCCTCCGTCGAGCTCGCGTCAGCGACGCTGGAGCTCCTTGAGGTCCACGGTCCGCGATACAACGCGGTCGCCGCGATCATGCGCGAGCGCGCGCTCGCGGAGGC
>JANLWM010000153.1:0-3848 GCA_031364525.1 Chloroflexota bacterium
AGCCGTACCGCGCGATCGCCGCAGTCACGCGTTGCACCGGCCGAGCCTCAGCTACGCGCGGACCCCGTCCGCGCTTCGAACGAGCTCGGTCGTGATGCGCTCATATCGCTCAGCGCTTGGTGTACTTCAACGGCGTGAACACGAAGTCGGGGACGGGTTGCCCTTCGAACGCGGACTCGAGCATCGCCGTGGCGAAGAGGCCGAAGTTCTCATTGCCGAACTCGATGCTGCCGATGATCGCGGAGTCCTTGGCCAGGTCGGCCAGATCCTTTGCCGTCGTACCGGTGCTCATGATCGCGGCATCCGTATGACGACTTGCGCCCTTGAGTGCGTTATCCATGCCGCCTGCCTGCAATCCCGAGATCGTGCAGCCGAGGATGTGCTTGGCCTGCGGGTGCGACGTAAGCCAGTTCGTCATGGCGGTCTGCGTGTCCGCGACGGTCCCGGCTGCAAGCTGGAGGTTTTCAGCACCGGCGGCCGGGAATGCCTTCTTGATCACCGCGGCACACCCAGTGACCCGGTCATTGATCGGTCCGAGCGACGGGATGAAGGAGCCGACGACGAACAGGTCAGCAGCCGCCCAGCTCTTGCTCTTCACGTATTCGACGAGGTTGGTGCCCTCGGCGTCGCCGACGTCAGCGTTGCTCGCACCAAAGGTGATCGCCCCGGGCGACGCGAGGCTGAGCTGCACGAACGGGATGCATTTCGCGGCGTAGATGCCGTTCAGGCGTTCCGCGAGCGTAGCGAGCGGCTGGTCCTCGATCACACCAAAGGGGTTCTGGGTCACGATGTTCTCGGCCGCGGACACCATCGCAGCCTGGTCGGGATACCGCCCATTGACCGCGGCGAGCTTGAAGCCCGCGAGATCGGCCGCAGCCTTCACGCTCGAGTTCTTGAGCAGGTTGATGGCATTGTCCTCGCTCTGGATCTGGTGGCCGAGCACCATCGGTGCGAGGGGCTTCCGGAGGTTCGCGACGTACGGCCCCGTCGGCTTGGTCGGGGCGGGCTCGTACTTGCAGCTCGTCTTCGACCATACGACCCAGTTGTCCGAGTTCCGCAACGGCGTGAGCTTCTGGACGGTCTCACCGAATAGCGCCTTCGGAGCGGCGGAGGCCGCGCTGGATGCGGCCGGCTGGCCCGTGGATGCCCCGCCGCACGCGGTCGCGACAACGAGTGCGACGGCCACCGCCGCCAGGAACGCCCGCGCGCGATGAGATCCCGAGGCGACCCGCATCCCAATTCCTCCCGCCGTATGCTGGAAACGGTTCCGCCGTTTCGCGGGCAGCCTAGCCAACCGCCGGCTGACCGTCAAGGCCGTTGTGACGGACCAGATCGAAGGGGTGTGCTGTGCCGGCTCCGCGCATCGTTCGAACGGTCCTCGGCGACGTACCCGGCACGGAGCTCGGCATCACGATGTGCCACGAACACCTGCTGGTGGATCAGCGCAGCGTCACCTTCAGCGAGCCTGAGGACGGTCGGGATCGCGAGCTCGCGCGTCGGCCGGTGTCATTGGAGATCTTCGGATGGGTCCAGTGGAATTGGACGCACAACCTCGACAACCTTGTGCTCGATGACGAGTCGATCGCGATCGAAGAGGCGCGTGCGTTCAAGGTCGCGGGGGGCGACAGCCTTGTGGACTGCACGCTTCCGGGGATCGGCCGCGACCCCGACGCGCTACGACGGATCGCGAGCGCGGCCGGTCTCAACATCATCATGGGCACCGGTTACTACGTGGAGCCCACATACCCGCCGCAGGTCGCGAGAATGTCAGAGCAGGCCATTACCGATGAGATCGTGTCCGACTTCCGGGTCGGCGTCGGCCCCGATCATGTCCGCGCCGGGGTGATCGGTGAGATCGGCAGCTCGTGGCCCATGACGGACGGCGAGCGAAAGGTCTTCCGGGCCGCCGGCGCTGCGCAGGCCGAGCTCGACTGCGGCCTCACGATCCATCCTGGGCGCCATCCTGAGTCGCCCCTGCAGATCATCGAGATCCTGCGCAATGCGGGCGCCGACCTCACCCGCGTCATGATCGGCCACATCGAACGGACCGTCCGTGACACGGACCTCCTTCGGAGGATCGCGACGGCAGGCTGCTACATCCAATACGACCTCTTTGGCACGGAGGTGACGGCCAAGCTCCCATATCGCAAGTTCGGCATCGACATCCCGAGCGATGCGCAGCGGCTGGATCAGATCAAGGATCTGGTGGCCTCGGGCCACGGGGACCGGATCCTGGTCGGGCACGATGTCGGCAGCAAGCACCGGACGCGGCGCTACGGGGGCCTGGGCTTCGATCACTTCATGCGTGACATCGTGCCGTGGATGCCCGAGCGCGGCTTCAGCGAACAGACCATCACGGATCTGATCGAATCGAACCCGCGTCGCGCTCTTGAGATGCCGTCGTCGTGACCGGTCGCGCACTGCGGATCAGTCGCCCGCTGCGCTCCGATCGCCGCCCGCAGCGCCGAACGCGCCCCGCCGCGCGAGCGAGCTGATCGCAGCCGGCGTGTAACCGAGCTGCTCGGCGAGGGCCGTGGTGTTCTCGCCGAGTCGTGGGCCGCGGCGATACTCAGGCTCGTAATCGCCGACGACCATGGGAAGACCCACTGACCGCACGAGGCCAAGGGCCGGATGCTCATACTCGGCGAGCATCCCGCGAGCCTGAAGCTCGTCTAGAGAGGGACTCGATCCGCTCGCTGGGGGCTTCCATGAAGATGCCGCGTTCGTAGATGCGGCCGAACTTGCGGTCGTAGAGGTCCACTTGCATGGAGGCGTTGAGGATGGCGGCGGGGCCGTTGGCCGTGCCGTTGCCGTAGGATGTGGTGGCATCGAAGGGCACGGGGAGCAGGACAATGCGGGACTCTTCGCGCGAGAAGGGAAGTCCGAAAATGCCCGAACCGGGCGCGCCTGCTGCATCTGGGTCAAATGGCATGGGCGGAGGATATGGGCGGATGCCGGGCGTCGCCGAACCCGTACCATCTCGTGAACAGATGAATCCCCATGAGCCGATCTCCCAATAATGACCCGGGAGCGTGTGGCATGAGCGACGGCAAGGAACCCTACAGCGTTGATCCTGGTGAGCCCGCGCGCACGCCGATGCCGGGTAGCAATCCGCCGGCAAACCCGGAAGCCCACTCCGAATCTCGGCCGCGGCCGTTTGATGTGCTGCCACCAAAGCCTGCCGAGGCACCCAAGGGCAAGATCGAGGCTCCGGAGCTACTGGCGGGTTTTGAAGAGGATGCGGACTTCGACAAGGACCCGGAGCTTGACCGGGTGGTCATGGGCAGGCCGGTTGGTGTCGCCAAGCCCATCGAGGCTGAGCCCAAAAAGCCCGGTGAAGACTTTGTCCAGCCGGGCCTTGGAACGGCGAAGATCTGGTCCATTGTCGGCGTGGTGCTGCTGGTCGCCGCGATGATCGCGACGGGCGTTCAGGTTGAACCCGGCACGACACCGTTGCAGCGGCTCCTTCGCGTGCTGCTCATGCTTTACAACACACTGCTGCACACGGGCACGGGCGTCGTGGCGGTGTTTGTCGGCGCGACGCTGCTGGGCAAGAGACTGGGGAACTTTGAGCTGGCGGCGGCGCGGATGTTCGCGGCGGTGGGAGCGTTCGCGCTGATGATCTCGATGCAGTTGACATTGTTTGGCTATCCGACCGTGGACCGGACGCTCGCGTTGATTCTGGCGTCCGCGGCGTACGTGTTGCTGGTGGCATCCACGTTCAATCTCTGGCAGAAGCACCCGCTGGGGTACGTGGTCGGTTCGCACTTCTTTCTGTGGCTGATCGTCGCGATCGGGATGCTGCTCACGGGGGCGATCAAGCTGCCGTCACAGTCGTCGCCATCGCC
>JANLWM010000337.1:0-3553 GCA_031364525.1 Chloroflexota bacterium
GGTCTCCTCGACGGCCGGCATCAGCTCGATGAGCATCATCGGCGCGCTATCCCCCACCCGGCGCGGCAGGCGCGTCAGTCTGGTGAAGCCAGACGTCCGATCCGCGTAACGGGTCGCGAGATCCGTGAACAGCTTGTCCACGATCTCTTTTTCCGGGAGCCAGGCGATCGCCCTGCGGCGGGCGACCAGCGAGCCGTCCTTACCCAGGATGATCATGCCGTCGACGAACGTGCGGACCTCTTTGGCCTTCGCCTCTGTCGTCTTCACCGACTCGTAGCGGAGGATCGCCTGCGTGAGGTTGCGGAACATCGATTTGCGATGCCCGGTCTCGCGCCCGAACTTCCGCTGGTGGACCTGATGCGGCATGCCCTAGCGCTCCTCTTCCTTGGCCGCGACGGGCTCGTCGCCGGTCAGGTCGTCGGCACTGAGGTTGTCGTCCAGGTCGTCTGACTGGGCGTCGTCACCGGCATCATCGGCAGATGCCTCGCTCGGCTCGGGCGCCTCGATCAGGCCGCGGGCCGCGAGGCGCTCCTTGATCTCGTCGAGCGACTTCTTGCCGAAGTTCCGCATGCGGAGCAGCTCTTCATCGGGCGTCTGCAGAAGCTGACCGACCTTGGTGATCCCGTGCCGCTTCAGAGAGTTGAACGCGCGCTGCGGCAGGTCGAGGTCCTCGATCGGCATGTCCGAGATCGCCGACGGCAGTGAGCTGCCGTTCGCACGCGGCGCCGGCGTGAGCGCGGCCTGCGACCGGGCGAGTCCGGTGAACAGCGAGAACTGCTGGATCAGGATCTGAGAGCCCTGGGCTACCGCCTCGTCGGGCGGTGTGGTGCCGTCGGTCCAGACCTCGAGGATGAGCCTGTCGTAGTTGGTCACCTGACCGACCCGGGTGTTCTCGACACTGAAGTTCACGCGGCGGACCGGAGAGAAGAGCGCGTCGATCGGGATCACCCCGATCGGGAGGCCTTCTTTCTTATCGCCGGAGGTGAAGCCGCGACCCGTCTCGACCGTCAGCTCCATCCACAGGGAGGCCTCGGGCTCGAGCGTCCCGATCTTCGCCTCGGGGTTCACGATCTCGACCTCGCTGGTGGTCTGGATGTCGGCGGCGGTGACGTCGCCCGGACCGGTCTTCTCGAGGGTCAGCGTGACCGGCTCGCTGGCGAACGAGCGGAGCCGGATGTTCTTCAGATTGAGAACGATCTCGACGACGTCTTCCTTGACGCCGGGGATCGTCGAGAACTCGTGCGCGACACCACGGATCCGTGCCGCCGTGATCGCGGCGCCGGGCAGCGAGGACAGCAGCACGCGGCGCAACGAGTTGCCCAAGGTCGTGCCGTAGCCCGACGGCAGGGGCTCACAGACGAACCGTGCGTGACGGTCGTCGCCCTCGAGACGCTCGATCTTCGGGTATTCCAATTCAACGATGGACATGTTCAGTTCCCTTCCTGACGGCTAACGCGAATAGTGCTCAACGATGAGCTGCGTATCGACCTGTGTTTCGATCTGCTCCCGGGCCGGATCCGTCGCGATACGCGCCGTGAACGACTCCGGGTCGACCTCGAGCCACGCCGGGCGGGTCTGCGTCTTCGCCCAGGCGAGCACGTCTTTGAAGTACTGCGACTCGCGCGACGACGGCATCACGGTGATCGTGTCGTTCGCCTTCACCGTGTAGCTCGGGATCGTCGTGCGGCGCGTGTTGACGCTGAAGTGCCCGTGGTTCACCAGCTGCCGCGCCTGCGAGCGCGACTTCGCGAAACCCGAGCGGTAGACGACATTGTCGAGGCGCGCCTCGAGCAGCTCGAGGAGGACCTCGCCGGTCGCCCCGCGCTTCTCGGTCGCCTTGTCGAACGTGTTCTTCATCTGCTTCTCGAGAACGCCATAGATCCGGCGGGCCTTCTGCTTCTCGCGGAGCTGCAGCGCGAAGTCAGAGACCTTGCGCCGACGCTGCTGGTGCATGCCGGGCGGCGAGCTGCGCTTCTCGAATGTGCACTTCGTCACGCACTTCTCGCCCTTGAGGTACAGCTTCATGCCTTCGCGGCGGCAGAGCCGGCAGACCGGACCGGTGTAACGAGCCATCGGTTCTCCTCTAGACCCGGCGCCGCTTCGGTGCGCGGCAGCCGTTGTGCGGGATCGGGGTGACGTCGGTGATCGCGGTGACCTCGAGGCCGGTCGCCTCGAGCGCGCGGATGGCGGCCTCACGGCCCGCCCCCGGACCGCGTACGAATACTTCGATCGTGCGGAGTCCCTGATCCATCGCCTTGCGAGCGGCGTTCTCCGCCGTGACCTGCGCGGCGTATGGGGTGCTCTTGCGCGAGCCCTTCCACCCCGACGCGCCGGCCGACGCCCAGGCGATGACGTTCCCCTGCATGTCGGTCAGCGAGACGATGGTGTTGTTGAACGAAGCCTTGATGTGGGCAGCACCGCGCGGCACGATCCGCTTCTCGCGCTTGCGGCGCGGTGCGGGCTTCGCGACACCCTCGGTCGGGGCCGCCTTGTCCGTTGTCTTCTCGGCCTTCTCCTGGCTCACGTCGTCCCCTTCATCTCTGCCACGTCTTCTAGGTCTTCGCTGCCGTCTTCTTCTTGCCGGCGACGGTCTTGCGCGGGCCACGACGCGTGCGCGCATTGGTGCGCGTCCGCTGTCCGCGCACCGGGAGCGACTTGCGGTGACGAAGGCCCCGGTACGAACCGATCTCCTGGAGGCGCTTGATGTTCAGGGCGACCTCGCGGCGAAGGTCACCTTCGACCGTGAACTTGCGGTCGATGATCTCGCGGATCTTCGCGACCTGGGCCTCGGTGAGGTCGCGGACACGGATGGCGTGGTCGACCCGGGCCTCGTCGAGCACCTGGCGGGCGGTCGTGGGACCGATGCCGAAGATGTAGCGAAGAGACACGTCGGCGCGCTTCTCGCGCGGGATGTCGACGCCGCTGATCCGTGCCATCGCTCTCCCCTTATCCCTGACGCTGCTTGTGCTTCGGCTCCGAACAGATGACGCGGTTCACGCCATCCCGTCGGATGATCTTGCACTTGTCGCAGCGCTTCTTGACGCTCGCCTGGACCTTCACCTAGTACCTCACCCTTCGCGTGATGCGACCTCGCTTGAGGTCATATGGCGACAGCTCCACGAGGACCTTGTCGCCCGGAACGACCCGAATGAAATTCATCCGCATCTTCCCGGAGATGTGCGCCAGGACCGAATGACCGTTCTGGAGCTCCACTTTGAACATCGCGTTGGGGAGAGCCTCGGAGACCGTGCCCTCCACCTCGATGACGTCCTTGTTGCTCGGTTTACTAGTTGCCATGGACTCCAAACACAAAAAGCTCCGCGGCAACGCGCCACGGGAAGCAAAAATGTACCAAAACCGCACGGTTTGGGCAAGTAGGGATCACGCGAACACCCCAGCGGTGGCGTCCTTCGGGCGGTCTCCGATCGTCACCGTCGGCCTGTGCGCGCTGTTCGGAACGTTCATCGCGGCAGCGATTGCCTTCGTGACGCCCGCGGATACGATCCTGGTCGCGAAGCAGGTTCTGGTCTGGCTCACCATCACGCTGCTGGCG
>JANLWM010000342.1:0-19155 GCA_031364525.1 Chloroflexota bacterium
CGAAGAGCTTGACCGAGTCGACGCCCTCCTTGCCATCCCAGGCGACGGTCTTGTTGTCGGCGCTCATCAGCTTCCCGCCGCGCGAGAGCACCCACCCGTGGAAGGTGGAGGCGCTGATGTTGGATGCCCATCCGTAGCGGCTGGTCTTGCCGTCGGCGCCCTTCTTGACCGCGGCACGAGCCGTGGCCTCGAACTCATCCCACGTCTTGGGCGTGGTCTTGCCGATCTCCTTGAGGATGTCGTCGTTCTGGTACGTGACGAGCAGCGACTTGGTGAACGGGAACGACAGGAGCTGGTTGCCGAACTGCGGGAACCGGTTCGTGTCGAGATATGACTTGTAGATGTCTTCGAGCTGGACCTTCGTGAGCCCGTTCTTGGCGGAGCTCACGTAGGGGTCGAGGTTGAGGACGACGTCGGCCTTCTGATAGTCGGCGACGAAGCTCTCATACGCGACCGCGAGCTCCGGCAGCGCGCCGGCCTGGATGGCCGAGAGGTTCTTCTGATAGAGCTGCGTGTAGCTGCCCTGGTACTGCAGGGTGACCGTGATCTTCTTGTCGTTCGTCGAGTTGTATTTGTCGACGAGCTCCTGCAGGGCCTTTGCATTGGCCCCGGTCTGGGTGTGCCAGAGCACCAGCGAGGTCGGAGCGACCAGGTCGATGTCCGCTTGGCTGGATGCCGCTGGCGCGGTGGCCGCCCCGCTGCAGGCAGTCGCGACGACCATGACCGCTGCGATGATCGCGAGCTTCAACCGCATGATCCCTACCCCCTCCGAAATTGCCGCCGTGCTGGTCATTCTGACCGGTATACGGACGAAACCTATCCGCGGATACCTGTCCTCGCCACCCCCTGGATGAGATACCGCTGCAGGAACAGGAACACGATGACGACCGGGGCGATCACGAAGGTGGCCGCCGCCATTTCGAGATGGTACTGCGCCCCGAATTCGGTGCGGAACTGCGCCATCCCGATCTGCACCGGCCGGACGTCGTCGGTGTTCGTGACCAGGAGGGGCCACTGGAAGCTGTCGTAGACCCCAAGTGCGGTGATGAGGGTCACGGTGACCAGGACCGGCACCGAGAGGGGAAGCACGACGCTTCGGAGGAACCGCAGATGTCCGGCACCGTCCACCTTGGCCGCGTCGGCCAGCTCGTTCGGGATCGACAGGAAGTGCTGGCGGAGCAGGAAGATCGAGAACACCGAGGCGAGGAACGGGATGATCTGGACGGCCAGGGTGTTCTGGATGTGCAGGACCTTCGTCACGAGCACGAAGTTCGGGATCAGCGTCGCCTCACCCGGGATCATGTAGCTCGCGAGAAGGATCATGAACATCGCGCCCTTGCCCTTGAAATTCATCCGCGCGAACGCGTATGCGGCGAGGATCGAGGTGACAAGCTCGCCGACGGTCACCGCGATCGCGATGAAGAACGTATTGCGGAAGAAACCGGTCCACGGAGCGGAGTTCCACGCTGTGACGAAATTCTCGAAATGGAACTCCTGCGGGAACATCGTTGGCGGGAATGTCGTGGCCTCGAAGAAGCTCTTGAACGCCGTCGTGACCATCCAGTAGAAGGGGAACGCGATCACGACCGCGACGCTCCCGAGGGCAAGGTGCTTCAGGGCGGTCCGGGCCCGGAGACGTGGGATCCCCTGCGGTCGGATCAGGACCCCATTGGCCCGGCTAGCCATAGTGCACCCGCCGTTCGGCGACCCGGAACTGGAAGAACGTGAACACGAGGATGATCAGGGTGAGCAGCACCGCCATCGTCGCGCCGAGGTCGATGCGGCCTTGCTGGAAGAAGACGTGGAAGATCTCGTACCCAAGCGTCCTCGTCGTCTGGAGCGGCCCGCCGTTCGTCATCGCGTAGATCTGATTGAAGGCCTTCAACGCGCCGATGGTCGCGATCGTCGCAACGAAGAACGTCGTCGGGCTGAGGAGCGGGAGCGTGATCTTCCAGAAGATCTGCCGCTCGCTTGCGCCATCCAGTCGTGCGGCCTCGTAGTACTCATTCGAGATGTTCCCAAGGCCCGCGAGGAAGATCACGACCTGGAAGCCGATGTAGTGCCAGATCGTGAACAGCGACACGCCGACGAGCGCCAGGCTCGGTCCGGCGGCCCACCCGGCCAGAGCCCCGCCGGAGATGAGCTCAAAGAGCCCGCGCGGCTCGTCGAGCCAGCGCTGCGGCCCGATGCCGACGAGCTCGAGGATCTGATTGAAGAACCCGTAGGTGGGATTCATCAACCAGTTGAAGATGACCGCCGCCGCGATGACCGAGGTGATGTACGGAAGGTAATAGAGCGTGCGGTAGATCCCTCGACCGCGCATCTTCTGGAACAGCAGAACCGCGAGGACGAGCGAGATGCCGATCTCGAGCGGGACCGTGATCAGCGTGTAGGTCAGCGTCACGGAGAGCGAGTGCCAGAACTCCTCGGCTCGCGCGCCGACGAGCACCGTCTGATAGTTGTCGAGCCCGCGGAACGCCCCGGGCACGATGTCCCACTTGAACAGCGACATGCCGACCGCGGCGAACCCCCCTGCGAAGTGGAAGACGAGGAGGATCAGCATGGCGGGGAGGATGAAGGCGTACGCCAGCGCGTTCTCGGCGGCGATGCGACGGCGGCGGGTGGCGCTGGCCGCGGGGCGCGTCATGGCAGCCACCCTCACCTTGCTGCGATGATAGGGGAGCAGATGCCCATCTACGACTACCACTGCGACCATTGCGGGCACACATTTTCGGCTGTGCAGTCGTATGCCGACGCGACCCTCGAGGTGTGCCCGAGCTGCAGCAAGAAGCCGCGGAAGCTGATGGCGACCCCTGCGATCGTGTTCAAGGGGGGCGGCTGGTACAAGACCGACAGCCGCGTCACCCCGAAGGAAGGTGGCCCGGACAAGGGAGCCGACAGCGGCGACCCGGCCGAGACGAACAAGACGAACAAGACGAACAAGACGAACGAGACGAACAAGGCCGACAAGACGGACCCGAAGGCAGCGCCCGCGCCGGCGGCCACCGCCACAAAGACCGACGGCGCGAAGACCGATGGCCAAAGGACGGAGGCGCCCAAAGCGCCGCGGACGGACAAGGCCCCCCCGACCGCCCCGAAAGGCGAGACCGCATCTTCGTAGCCGCGCGCCGCATCGGCGCCGCGTTCCTGGAAGACGACGGCCTGTTCCTCGCGGGCGCGATCGCCTACCAGATCTTCTTCGCTCTCATCCCGCTGCTCGCGCTCGTCATCGGCATCTTCGGCTTCGTGTATGGCACGCAGCAGGCCGAGCTCGAGCTCGCGCAGCTCATCGGCGGCCTGCTGCCGGCCGCGACCGGTCAGGAGACGAAGATCGTCGGCCAGCTGGTCCAGGGGCGCGCGCTCTCGCTCGGGTTCGGCCTGGTGGGCACCCTGCTCACCGCGACGGCGATCCTCGGCTCGGTCGACACCGCGATCTCGCACATCCTCGGCCGCGAGGGCCGGCGGGCGTTCCTCCGCGAGCGCCTGAATAGCACGGCCTTCCTCCTGCTGGTCGTGGTCATCGCTCTGACGTCGTTCGCCGTGAGCTACGGGGTCCAGGCCGCCGGCAACGCGCTCGCCGAGTCGGGCCTCCGCGGCGTGCGGCTGATCTTCGAGCTGGTCTCGCCGCTCGTCGGGCTCGCGTTCGGCTTCTGGTTCTTCTACCTCGTGTTCCGGTTCGCCCCGCGTCGCCGGGTGCCTCCGGCGCCGGCGCGCCGGGCCGCGTTCGTGGCCGCCGTCCTGTGGGAGATCGCCAAGATCGCGTTCGGCTTCCTGACCCGGACCCTTGGCATCTTCGCCGCGTACGGCGCCCTCGCCTTCGCCGCGGGGCTGCTGACGTGGATCTACGTGACCGCGGCAATCATCCTGCTCGGAGCGGAGGTCGTGAAGGACCACGATGCTTGACCGGCTCGAACACCTGGCCAGCCGGGCCATCGAAGGCTGGAGCGCCCGGTTGTTCCGCGCCCGTCTCCAGCCGGTGCAGATCGGAAAGCGGGTGATCCGCGCGATGGAGTCGCATCAGTCCGTCTCGCTCGCCAAGACCTTCGTTCCCAACAGCTACGTCGTGTCCCTGTCGCCGGGCGATTACGCGCAGTTCGAGCAGTACAAGCGCAGCCTCGAGCGCGATCTCGCCGAGGCCGTGCTCGGTGCGGCCCGCGACCGCAGCTTCACCCTCCTCGCATACCCGACGGTCGAGCTCGAGCAGAACGATGACGTCGCGGCCGGCGATCTCCGGGTGGCCTGCGCGATGGTCGACGCGTCCGGAGAAGAGGTCCCCGCGGATGAGCGTGACCGCCTCGGAGGCACGGAGGCGGGTCACACGATGGTCCTCGATCGCGATGCCCTCCTTCGCGACAAGCCGCGCGCGCCGCGCGGCGCGATCCTCGCCCGCGAAGGGACGCAGAGGCGCGAGGTCCCCCTGACCGCCGAGCCCGTGAGCATCGGGCGCGATCCGAAGAACGACATCGTGTTGGACGATCGGCGGGTGTCGCGCCGCCACGCCGAGGTGCGTCTGCGCCTGGGCCGCTACACCCTCTACGACCTCCAGAGCACCAACGGCACGTTCGTCAACGGGCGCCGGATCGCGGAGATGGTCCTCTCCGACGAGGACCGGGTCACCATCGGTGCTGCGGAGCTACACGTCCGCCTCGAGAGCTAGCGGCCGGCCGGATGGAGATCACCTTCGCGGTCCTGCTCTGGGGCGTGCGGATCGCGTTCCTGGTCCTGCTCTACCTGTTCCTCATCCGGGCGTTCCGCACGCTGCAGCGCTCGCTCGCCGAGGAGCGCGTCACGATGGCCGCACGGTCGGTCGGTCTCGCGGTCCTGGTCGTGACCCAAAGCCACGCCGGAGGTCCGCGGGTCGGCGAGCGGCTGCCACTTCGCGCGGTGAACAGCGTCGGCCGGGACGCCGGGAACGACGTGGTCCTCAACGACGACGCGGCCTCGGCGAAGCACGCCGTCGTGTCGTTCGCCGACGGGGAGTGGTGGCTCGAGGACGCCGGCAGCACGAACGGCACGCTGCTCAACGGGACGCGCGTGTGGGAGCGCGAGCGCGTCCACTACGGCGACCAGGTCCAGGTCGGCCGCATCGCGCTCCGCCTCGAGCGCGTGCAGTGAGCGGCCCATGATGGGCCGGACCGGTCGGATGATGCGGTCTCGGCCGGTCGCCCGGCTCCACGAGCTGCAGCTCCTGGTCTGGGTCGCGGCGCTCAGCATCACCGGCTACCTGGCCGTCGTCGCGGCCGCGTCCGGACGGTTCGCGTGGCCCGAGCTCGTCGTGCCTGCGGTCGCCCTCGCGATCTTCGGCCTGCTGCACATCTTCCTGGTGTCCATCGGTTTTCGGGGGGACCAGCTCCTCCTGCCGCTCGCTGTGGGTCTCACCGCGATCGGCTTCGTCCTGGTCGAGCGGCTCGCCCCGGGCCTCCTGCTCCAGCAGCTGAGCTGGCTGGTGATCGCGGCCGGAGCGTTCTGCGTCACGATCCTGATCCCGCGGGACCTCTCGGCCCTCTCCCGATACAAGTACACGTGGGCCCTCATCGGCCTGCTGCTCCTCATCTCGCCCCTCCTGCCGGTGGTCGGGCGCGAGATCAATGGCGCGCGGATCTGGGTCGGCATTCGCGGCATCGCCCAGTTCGAGCCGTGGGAGCTCGTCAAGATCGCGCTGGTCATCTTCTTTGCGGCATACCTCGAGGAGCACCGCGAGATGTTGTCGACGCCGCCGCGGCGCATCGGTCCCATCCCGGTGCCGCCGGTCCCGTACCTCTTGCCGATCGTCGGGATGTGGCTCGTCGCGATGCTCGTGATGGTGTTCGAGAAGGACCTCGGAGCAACGCTCCTCTTCTTCGGGATCTTCCTCGCGATGCTCTACCTCGCGACCGGCGAGCCGTTCTATGTCGTGCTCGGGCTGCTCCTGCTGGTCGGCGGCGGGTTCGTGGCGTACCAGGCCTTCCACCACGTGGCCGCCCGGATCGATGTGTGGCTTGCTCCGTTCTCGAGCGACCTGCGCTTCGACACGGGCTACCAGCTCACCCAGGGGCTGTTCTCGCTCGCGAACGCAGGGCTGTTCGGCGCGGGCCTGGGGAACGGCATGCCCGAGCGGATCCCGGTCGTCTGGAGCGACTTCGTGTTCGATGCGTTCACCGAGGAGGTCGGTTTCGCCGGCGCGCTCGCCCTCCTCGCGCTCTATCTCGTCTTCGTCTACCGGGGGATGCTCATCGCGCTGCGTGCGCCCACGACCTTCCTGCAGCTCCTCGCCGCCGGCCTGTCCTTCATCATCGCGTTCCAGACGCTGGTCATCGTCGGCGGGAACGCGAAGCTGATCCCGTTGACGGGGATCACGCTTCCGTTCGTCGCGTACGGCGGGAGCTCGCTCGTCACCAACTTCATGCTGGTGGGCCTGCTCCTCCGCGTCAGCGATATCACCGCGCGGGTCCGGGGATGAGCCGCTCCATCGCCGCGAACATCCGGCGGCTGACCTTCGTCATCGCCGTCGCGTTCCTCCTCACGAGCATCGGCGTCGGGTATTGGTCTCTTGTCGCGGCCGATGATCTGAACGCCGACCCGTTCAACCCGCGGCTCATCGCGGCCGTGCGGGACCGGCCGCGCGGCCGGATCGTCGACGCGTCGGGCCGCGTGCTCGCCGCGTCGGTTCGCGACGCCGACTCCTATCGACGCCGCTATACCGACCGCTCGCTCGCGGAGGTCGTTGGCTACGCGTCGTTCAAGTACGGCGCCTCCGGCGTGGAGGCCGCGTACCAGGGATCGCTGATCGGCCAGGATCCCTCCGACCTCGTCGGTCAGTGGCGTGCGCGCTACCTCGCGGTCCGCACCGAGCCGGGCTCGGTCGTCATCGGGATAGACCCGAAGATCCAGCAGGCCGCCGTGACCGCGCTGGCCGGCCGGCGCGGCGCGATCGTGGCGCTCGATCCGAAGACCGGTCGGATCCTCGCGTCGGTGAGCCTGCCCAACTACGAGGCGAATCTCCTTGTCGATCCGGCGCAGCAGGACACGGCCTGGGATCAGCTGAACCAGAACAAGGACAAGCCGCTCATCAACCGCGTGGCGCAGGGCCTCTATCCGCCCGGGTCGACGATGAAGATCATCACGGCGGCCGCCGCGCTCGAGAACGGGGTCAACCCGGACCAGAAGATCCGCGTGGACGACCCCTACCAGGCCGACAAGTCCTGGGGGGACTACTTCGTCCGGTCGTCGTCCGGGGCGCATGGCGACTTCGACATGTCGCTCGCCTTCCAGCGGAGCGAGAACATCTACTTCGCGAAGCTCGGCCTGACCATCGGAGGCGCGAAGCTCGCGGAGTACGCCAAGCGGTTCGGCATCGGGAGGGTCCCAGCCCTCGATCTGCCCGCCGCGAAAGGACAGCTCTCGAACAGCGGGCAGCTTGAACGGCCGACCCTCGTCGCGGACACGAGCTACGGACAGGGTGAGCTCCTGACCTCGCCTCTCCAGATGGCCCTGGTGGCAGGGATCGTCGGGAATCACGGCGTCGCGGTGCAGCCGCATTACGTCACGGAGATCCGTGACCCGAATGGCGGCGTCCTCCGGACGATCGGCGGCGGCGCAGCCGACCAGGTCATTCGGGCGGACACCGCGGCGAAGCTGACGGCGCTCCTCGTCGCCGCGGTCGAGGCCCCCGGGGCATTCGCGTTCGGGGCCAGGATCCCGGGCATCCATGTCGCGGGCAAGACCGGCACGGCCGAGAACCCGAGCGGCTTGCCCCACGGCTGGTTCGTGGGGTTCGCGCCGGCGGAGGATCCGCAGATCGCGGTCGCGGTGATCATCGAGAACGCGGGCCAGGGTGGCGTTGATGCGGCGCCGGTGGGCGGAGCGGTGATGCGGGCTGCGCTCGGGAAGTGAACCGTTCGGGTCGTTGGACCGTTCTATGAAGAGCAAGCCCGTACCATGAGCGATGGGAAAGCGGGATCTGAGGGGAGAATTCGCCGGTTGGATAGCTCTGGACTGAGCCAGCGCGTCGCCAGCGTCGCCGAGAACGTCGAACGCGTCATCTTCGGCAAGCACCACGAGGTCGAGCTCGCGATCGTCGCCCTCCTCTGCCGCGGCCACATCCTCGTCGAGGACGTGCCGGGGACGGGCAAGACCGTCCTGGCCAAGGCCCTCGCCCGCTCGCTCGGCTGCAGCTTCCGCCGGATCCAGTTCACGCCGGACCTTCTGCCGTCCGACGTGACCGGCGTGTCCATCTTCAATCAGCAGAGCAACCAGTTCGAGTTCCGGGCCGGTCCGGTGATGAGCCAGATCGTTCTCGCCGACGAGATCAACCGTGCGACGCCGAAGACCCAGTCAGCATTGCTCGAAGCGATGGAGGAGCGGCAGGTCACCGTGGACGGGACGACCTACGGGCTCCCCGATCCATTCCTGGTGATGGCGACGCAGAACCCCATGGAGTACGAAGGCACCTTCCCGCTGCCGGAGGCGCAGCTCGACCGCTTCGTCAGCCGGCTGCAGCTGGGCTACCCGAAGCCCAAGGAAGAGGTCGACATCCTCGATGCCCAGCGGGTGCACCACCCCCTCGACAGCCTGAGCCAGGTCATGAGCGCAGATGAGCTGCTGCGAGCGCAGGCGGACGCCCGCGACGTGCATCTCGCCGAGGGCGTGAAGCACTACATCGTCGCGGTCGTCGGCGCCACGCGTTCGCACCCGGATGTCTACCTCGGGGCGTCGCCGCGCGGCACGCTCGCGCTCGCTCGCGCGTCACAGGCGTACGCCGCCGTCCAGGGACGCGACTACGTCGTGCCCGACGACGTGAAGGCCCTCGCCGGTCCGACGTTGTCGCACCGGCTGATCCTTCAGCCGCAGGCGCGCCTGAAGGACCTCGCCCATACCACGGTCATCGCCGAGGTCCTCGCGAGCGTTCCGGTGGAGGTCGGGTCCCCGACGGCGCTGCGGGCCTAGATCGTGCGTCCCTGGCACTTCGCGGTCCTCTGGGTCGGGCTGTTCGTTGCCGCTGTGTCGAGCGGCGTCGAGCTGCTCAGCTATCTCTCGTACCTGCTGCTCTTCATCGGCGCGGCGATGTGGGTCACCGCGCGCCTGACGCTCGAGGGGCTCACGGTCGAACGGACCGTTGGTCAGGCGTACGCCCACCTCGGCGACAAGATCGAGCTCAGCTACGAGCTTCGCAACGACCACCGTCTGGGCAAGCTCTGGGTCGAGGTGAGCGAGGAGTCGAACTGGCCGGAGCCGCTCACCGGTCGCGTGCTGTCCATCAACGGCCGCGGAACGGCTCGCCGCTGGAAGGTCAGCGTCACGGCGCAGCGGCGCGGCCGCTTCCACCTCGGCCCGATCGTGCTGCGTTCCGGTGATCCGTTCGGCCTCTTCGCGACGGTGGCCCGGGTCCCCGCGGACGCGCTGGTGCTGGTGTATCCGCGCGTGCTCCCGCTCCCGTACTGGCAGCTGCCCGGATCGTTCCTTGAGGGGAATGTCCTTACCGGTCAGCGGTCCCTTCAGTCGACGTCGATGGTGATGGGCATCCGCGATTACCGGCCGGGCGATGCCGTCAATCGGATCCACTGGCCCTCTTCCGTGCGGCACCGCGGCCTCTTCGTGAAGGAATTCGAGCTCGACAAGACCGCCGACCTGTGGATCTACCTCGATCTCGAGCGGCACTGGCATCGCGGCGAGGGGGAGCGCTCCACCGAGGAGCGTGCCGTGACCGTGGCAGCATCGGTCGTCGCGAAGGCCCTGCACGAGCATCGCAACGTCGGCCTCATCACGACCGGCGTCCGCGGCGAGCTCCTCCACCCGGATCGCGGAACGAAGCAGTTCGGCAAGCTCATGCAGTACCTCGCCGAGGTCTCGGTGGGCGGCTCCCGCACGATCGCCGAGGTCATGGTCGAGAGCTTGCCTCGGATCCGGCGCGGCGCCTCGGTCCTGCTCATCACGCCATCGCTCGATCGGGCGTGGGTCCGGCCCGCCAGCACCTTCCGCGAATCGTCGATCGCGACCCAGGCGGTGCTCATCGGCTCCGAGGACACCGACGAGCGTGATCGCGCCCGGCGCCACGCGCTCCTCGGCGAGCTTGCGGTCGCCGGCGTTCGCACCGCGCATCTCCTCCCGGACATGCGCGTCGAGGATCTGTTCCACGAGACGATGAATGCGATCGCCTGACCTGTTCCTTCGCTCAACTCGGCACTCTTGCTCGTTCACCTCGGTCAAGACCTCGGTGAATGCTCATGGCTGATGGATTCGCTCAGTCGGGCAAAGCCCTCCTTCGCTCAACTCGGCATTCTTTGTTCCCGCCGATCGATCGCCGCCGGCTGACCTTCCGCGGCGGGTGGCCTGGCTTCGCGGTCTACCTGCTCCTGATCCTCATCTACCCTGCCTCGCTCGCGCAGGCCGGATGGGTCGATGCGAGCAGCCACTTTCCCTACATTGCGCTGGCGGGCGCGATCCTCGGGACCGTCGTCGGCAACGGCCGGATGCGGCCGCGCCGCTCGACCGTCCTCGGCGCGCTCGCCGGCGCGCTCGTCGTGGTCATCTTCACGATCGCGGCGACGAACGGCGCGACGCTGCATGACAAGTCCGTGGAGCTCGCGACCCATGTGAACAACTGGATGACGCAGGTCCTCGCCGGCGAGTCGGCGAACGACCCGAGCACCTTCGTGCTGCTGCTCGGCGCGACCTGCTGGGCCGGCGCGTACGTCGGTGCGTTCGCGCTGGCCCGCGAACACCGGCCGTGGGACGCGGTGGTCCTCTCCGGCGTGTGCCTCACGGTGAACGTCTCGTTGGCCCTGACCTCGCTGTTCTTCGATCTCATCCTGTTCTCGCTCTGCGCGCTCGTGCTGCTGACACGGCTGCACATCGTGAATCTGACCGAGCGTTGGGAGCGGCAGAACATCGTTCCCGCCGGGGAGATGGACTGGCGGATCCTGCGGGGCGGTCTCACCTGGACGCTCGTGCTCATCCTTCTCGCCTTCTTCACCCCCCGCGTCGCGGCGGCCGACCTCGTGTCGAACGCGTTCAACACGTTCGAGGGTCCGTACAACCGGGTCCAGACCGAGTGGCAGCGGTTCTTCGCGGGCGTGTCCGGCCCGAGCCGGCTCCAGGGCGTGTCGTTCTCCGACGCGATCCGCCTCGGGCAGGCGCCGAACCTCGGAGACCGGATCGTGTTCTACGTCGACACGCCGGCACCGCACTTCTGGCGCGCGGTGACATACGACTTCTACACCGGCGCGGGCTGGCGCACGACGGAGACCGATCGTGCGGAGAAGGTCGTCCCGAACTTCCTCGAGCGGGCCAAGCTCGACGCGACGTTCAGCATCGTCGTACCGCACGCCAACCTGCTGTTCGGCGCGAACGAGCCGGCGAAGGTCAATGTCCCGTTCCAGTTCCAGACGGGCGACGACAAGGCGTATTCGACGTCACTCCGCGCGATCAACCGGAACGATGCCCAGACCAAGTACACGACATCGTCGCTCGTATCGACCGCGACGAAGGAGCAGCTCCGGAAGGCGACGACCGCATACCCCGCGGTCATCAGGGCGAAGTACCTCCAGCTGCCCTCCAGCGTTCCCGATCGCGTCGCGAAGCTCGCGCAGACGATCACCGCCGCGAAGACCACGCCCTACGACAAGGCCGAGGCCGTCGAGACCTACCTGCGCAACACCTATCGCTACTCCACCGTCGTGAGATCCGCGCCGCCCGGCCGCGACCCCGTCGACTACTTCCTGTTCGATCTCAAGGCGGACTTCTGCGAGTACTTCGCGTCTTCGATGGCCGTGCTCCTCCGCGAGGTGGGGGTGCCGGCGCGCGTGGTCGAGGGCTTCACGTCAGGTGAGCTCGACATCTCCAACCGCTACGCGGTCAAAGAGCTGAACGCGCACGCGTGGGTCGAGGTCTACTTCCCGCAGTACGGCTGGATCGAATTCGAGCCGACCCCCTCGGAGCTTCCGATCGATCGCACCGACGCGGCGCCTGCGAGCGGCACGACGAATCCGGACGGCAGCAGCGGCAGCCCCGACGTCAAGGACCGCACCGGGATCAACGGCCGCGATGTCGAGCCCGATCCGGGCGCCGGCGGCTCGGACGACACGCCGCCGAGCGTGGGGGGCAGCCTCCGGCAGCCCGTGGACCCGCGGCCCGCGATCGCGCTCGTCTCGCTCCTGATCCTCTCGCTGATCGTCGTCCTCATCCGCTTCGAGCTCCGGTTCCGCGGGATGGCGGCGATCGACTCGGCGTGGGGAAAGACCCGCTTGCTCGGCGCCTACGCCGGCCACGCGCCCCGGGCGTCGCAGACGCCGTACGAGTACGCCGACGCGATGGGCCGCGAGATCCCGGACGTTCGGGAGCCGCTGCGGACCATCGCCAACGCGCGGGTGCAGGATCGGTACGCCCCGGGAGGCGCGACCCAGGCTGAGCGGGACGCCGCCGCCCTCGCCTGGCGGCGGATCGCTCGGGTCCTCATCACGCTCCTCCCGACGCGCATCGTCCGCGCCGTCGCGAAGCTCATCCGCTGACGATCGAGCATCCGAACGTCGCCCGGGTGAGCGCGCACGCCGCCGAGCGCGGCGTCGCGATCGCCGTGACCCGGTTCGCCGCGACGACCCGCACCGCGCAGGATGCCGCGCTCCAGATCGGCTGCAGCGTCGCCGAGATCGTGAAGAGCCTCGTCTTCCTGGTCGATGGGGCCGCGGTGGTGGTGCTCTGCTCGGGCGCCGCGCGCGTGGATGAGGCCAAGCTCAAGGGCGTGCTCGCCGCGACCGGCGTCCGCCGGGCCACGGCGGACGAGGCGAAGGCCGCGACCGGATACGCGATCGGCGGCGTGCCGCCGTTCGCGCACGCGACCGAGGTGCGCGTGCTGGTCGATCGCGGCCTCCTCGGATTCGGGGCGGTGTGGGCCGCGGCCGGGCTCCCGGACGCGGTGTTCCCCATCGCGCCGCTCGATCTCGTTCGCCTGTCCGGCGCGATGGAAGCCGACGTCACGTGAGGATCTTCGCCACCGGGAGCACCGGGTTCCTCGGGTCGGTCGTCGCGGAGCGGTTGCGGGCGCGCGGTGACACGGTCGTCGCGCTCGTGCGCGATCCGGCGAAGGCCGAGCTGTTGCGGAGATCCGGCCGCGAGGTCGTGGTCGGCGATCTCGCGGATCCCGACGCGCTGCGCCGTGGCTGCGACGGCTGCGGTGCGGTGATCCACGCGGGTGCGATCTACGAGGTCGGCATCGGCGCCCCACGCCGGGTCGACATGTACGAGGCCAACGTCAACGGGACCGATCGGGTGCTCACTGCGGCCCTCGCCGCAGGAGTGCCGAAGGTCGTCCACGTGTCGTCGATCGTCGTCTTCGGCGACACGAAGGGCTCGACCGTCGACGAGTCCTATCGGCGGACGAGCGGCTACACGTCGTACTACGACGAGACCAAGACCCTGGCCCACCGGATGGCCGAAGGGTTCAACGCGCATGGCCTGCCGGTCGTGATCGCGCAACCGGGTCAGATCTACGGGCCGGGCGACCACTCCGGCATCGGGGCGCTGCTCCGCCGCGCGGCCGCGGGCAAGCTTCCGGTGCTCGCCTTCGGTGACCTCGGGTTGAGCTTCGTGCATGTCGATGACGTGGCGGCCGGGATCGTGGGGGCGCTGGATCGTGGGCGCCCCGGCCAGTCGTACGTCCTCGGCGGCGAGATCGCCCGGCTTCGGGATGCGGTCCGCATCGCCGCGAGGCTCGGCGGCAGGCCCGCCCCCCGGCTGGAGGTCCCTGCGCGGATCCTGCGGTTCGCCGCGCGGCTCCGGCCGGATGTGGCCGAGGTCGTGCGGTCAGCCGATGGCGTGACCTTCTGGGCGACTGACGCGAAAGCCCGCACCGAGCTCGGCTACGAGGCGCGATCGCTCCGCGAGGGCTTCGTGAGCTACCTGTCGTCGTCCTCGTCGTCGTCGTCCTCTTCGAACTCGTCCGAGTAGAAGCCGAGCTCCTCGGACTTGAAGACCGTCACGAGGAAATCCTCGCGCTCCGGGTCGTGCGTCTGGACCAGCTCTTCATCGAGCTGATCGATGAGCGCCTGCAGCTCGTCGTCGGTGAGGTCGACCTCGAGGAGCAGCGTCGCGTTCACCTCGAATCGTCCGTAGTGGAGATCGACGCGACCGACCCGGCGCGCGCCACCGTAGATCGCGAAGATCACGCTCGACTCGGTCCGGACCGTGCGCTCGAAGCGCGCTGCTTCCATCCTGCGTTCGCCGCCGCGCTAGCGGCGCGCGACCACCGGGTCAGCGGCGTCACGGCGTGCCGCGCCGCGGGTCGAACGGGCCGGCGGTGCGGCGGTCTCGGCGTACGCGCGGAGCACCGCCGAGATCGATTGGCCCGGCTCGACGGGCTGATTGAGATCCTTGAGGGCCGGCTCGAGCGCGCCGAAGAAGGCGACGATGTCCTGGAGCGTGACGAAGCCCATGTGACCGACCCGGGCGATCTGTCCTTCGAGCCGGCCCTGGCCGCCGCCGCTCACGGTGTCGTAGTCGTCGCGCAGGATCCGGATCAGGTTCCGCGCGTCGACCCGCGCCGGCATGCGGAACGCGGTGACGCACGGCGAGGCGTACCGCTCGTCGCCGAAGACGGCGAGGTTGAGCGCCTGCAGGCCGCGACGGGTGGCGTGCGCGAGATCCCGATGGCGCTTGATGATCGCGTCCTGCCCCTCTTCGGCCATCAGCCGCAACGACTCCTGGAGGCCGATGAACACGCTGACCGCCGGCGTCGCCGGGGTCGCGCCTTTCTCGAGAGCGGCCCTGTGGGCCTGCAGGTCGAAGTACGACTTCGGGAGGGTCGATCGCTCGTAGGCCTTCCAGGCCTTCTCGCTCATCGTCACGATCGCGACGCCCGGAGGCGCGCCCCAGGCTTTTTGCGACGCGCTGACGACGACGTCCAGACCCCAGTCGTCGACCAGGAGCTCGACGCCACCGGCGCCCGAGATGCTGTCGACGATGAGGAGCTTTCCGGATTCGCGCACGACCTCGCTGATCTCCCTGAGCGGATTCAGCACGCCGGTCGAGGTCTCGTTGTGGGTGATGAGGACGGCCTTCGCGGCGTCCTTGCCCTTCTCCTTGGCGAGCTCGTCGCGGACCAGGTCCGGCTCGACGGCGCGGCCCCAGGGCACGTCGACGCGCCGCGCGTCGACGCCGTAGGCCTTGCAGATGGAGGCGAACTTCTCGCCGAAGGCGCCGTTCACGAAGAGCAGGACCCGGTCGCCGCTCGACAGCGTGTTGGCGATCGCGGCCTCCATGCCGCCCGAGCCCGAGGCTGTCACGAGCAGGACGTCGTTCTGGGTGTTCAGGTAGTCCTGGAGCGCGCGGGTGAGGCCGGCCATGAGGGCGGCGAACTCAGGCCCGCGGTGGTTGATCATCGGTCGGGCGGTCGCGTTGAGGACCGTCTGGGGGACGAAGGTCGGTCCGGGGATCCGCAGGTTCTGCGGCCTATACATATGGCAAATCCTCTCAGGCAGAGCGGGGGAGCAGGAGGTCAATGATGCCAGCCGGAACGAGCAGGGACAAGCGAACGCCGTGATGGCACCGAAGCTTGCCCCATCCATCCTGTCGGCCGATTTCGCGCGGCTGGCGGAGGCCGTCGCGTCGGCCGAGGCCGCCGGCGCGGACTGGATCCATGTGGACGTGATGGATGGCCACTTCGTGCCGAATCTGACATTCGGGCCGAAGATGGTCGCCGATCTCCGCGCCGCCACGCGGCTGCCGCTCGACGTGCATCTCATGATCGATCGGCCTCTGGACTGGGTCGACCGCTATGTCGAGGCGGGGGCCACGTATCTCACCGTGCACGTCGAGGCTTCGGGGAGCGTCGGTGCCGCACTCACGGCCATCAGGTCGGCGGGCGCACGGCCCGGCATCAGCCTCAACCCGGAAACCGCGGTCGAGCGCATCACGCCGCACCTTGGGAACGTCGACCTCGTGCTCGTCATGAGCGTCCACCCCGGACTCGGTGGCCAGGCCTTCATCCCGTCGGCGCTCGAGAAGCTCCGCTCGCTGCGGGCGGCGCTCGATGCCACCGGATCGGGCGCCGAGCTCGAGGTCGACGGCGGGATCAAGCCGGACAACGCGAAGGCTGCAGCGATGGCCGGCGCCTCGGTGCTGGTCGCGGGATCCGCGGTGTATCTCGATCCCGACGGGGTCGGGCCCGCGCTCGCGAAGTTCCGCCGCGCGTTGGCCCAGCAGGATTAGTCGGCGTCCCCGCGGCCGAGCTCGGTGAGGCGCGCGTCGCTGATGCCGAAGTGGTGCGCGATCTCGTGAATGACCGTGTCCCGGACGATCCGAGCCTGCCGTCGCGGCGATGTCGACATCCGTTGGATGGGGCCGCGAAAGATGGAGATCCGGTCGGGCACGTAGGGCTCGCTGTAGGCCCGCTCTGTCAGCGGCACGCCCTCGTACAACCCGAGCAGCTCGTGGCCCTCCTTGACGTGACCTGGCTCAGGCTCGTCGTCGATGACGATCTCGACGTTCCGCATCCGATCGCCGAACTCAGCGGGCAGATCCATCAGGGCCCGGCGCACGAGCCGCGCGAACCGCGCCTGTTCCAGCCGTGTCATGAAGCCTTACGTTACTGAATGGTGGGCAGTCCGCGCGTCCTCGTGGTGGATGACGACCGCGATCTCTGCGACCTTCTCGCCGACTTCCTGGTCGAGGAGGGCTACACCGTGACGAAGGCCTACGCCGGTCAGGAGGCGATCGACGCCGCGCGCCTCGCGAGACCTGACGCGGTGCTGCTCGACCTGCTGCTCCCCGACATCTCCGGAGTGCACGTCGGCCGCGCGCTCCGCGAGATCCCGGGCGCGGGGAACGTCCCCATCGTGATCATCAGCGGCGATCGCGCCGCCCTCGCGCGGAGCACGGCCGAGCTTGGGGCGCACTCGTTCCTCGAGAAGCCGTTCAGCCTGACCGCGGTCCGGACCGCCGTCGATGAGGCGCTCGCGCGCGGCAGCGACGCGAACGCGCCGGTCTAGGAGATCCGGCGCCACATCGCCGCACCGGATCAGGCGCCCGGCGCCGTCTCATCCACATCGGGCGCGAACGTTGCGAAGTGCCCGGGCGCGTAGGCGGCAGACCCCCGACTCGCTGAGCCCGACGCGCGATCCGATCTCCTTCAGCGTGAGCCCGCGGGCGTATGAGAGCACCAGGACCTTGCGCTCGAGCGGCTCGAGGTGCCGAAGCTCTCTCGCCACCCGATCCCAGCGCGCATTGGCACAGCGCCCCCGGCCTGCCCCGGCCTCGCCTGCCCCGGGCGAGGCCCAACCGGCCACCTCGAGGCCCGCCTCCATGCACCGATCCAGCGATACCTCGACGACCGGCTGAGGCAGATCGGCGTCCTGCTCCCGGGCCGCCCGATACGCCCGTCGCGCGGCGCGGGTGAGCGGATCGCGCTCCCGCAGCGCATCGAGGACCTGCCCACGCACGCGACGTGCGGCGTACGCGCCGAACGGCGCGCCCGCGTCGTCTCGATACCGGCGTGCGGCCTGCACCAATCCGAGGACGCCCCAGGCGACCAGATCCTCGCGGTCGGCGCCAGTACAGCGCGGATCGAGGGCCCGCCCGGCGATCGCTTTCGCGAATCCAAGGTGCGCGATGATCCGGTCGTCGCCCGTCTGCATCTTTCCCCTCCGCTCCATCCCGACGTGGGCGGGACCGTACCCATGGGCTGAGAGAGTGTCAATACGTAAGTGACAGAGTTGTCCACAATCGCTCGGCCGTAGCGTTGGGCACCGTGGCCGACCGCATCGACGGGCAGCTCGCGGGCACCATCAAGGTGAGCGTCGATCGCGCGCGCCTGGAGCGGCACATCGCCGAGCTCTCGGCCATCGGCGGCAGCGGGACCAGCGTCACCCGGCTCGGTCTGGGTCCCGACGAACAGCGCGCCCGTGAGCTCGTCGGATCGTGGCTGCGCCGGCGCGGCGCGGTCGTGCGGCGGGACAGCGCGGCGAACGTGTACGGCCGCCTTGGCGGCGCGGGTCCGGCGATCCTGGTCGGCTCGCATCTCGACTCCGTACCCGAGGGCGGGCGCTTCGACGGCGCCCTCGGCGTGCTCTGCGCGGTCGAGGCGGTCGAAGCCCTGCTCGACGAGGGCCTGCGGTTCAAACGGCCGGTGGAGGTCGTGGGGTGGTGCGATGAGGAGGGGGCGCGCTTCGGCATCGGTCTGTTCGGATCGTGCGCGGCGTTCGGCAGGCTCCCCGACCATGCTGCGGCGCGCGCCGACCAGAGCGGCGTGTCGATCGCCGACGCCCTGCGGACGATCGGTGAGAGCGGCGATCCGACGACCGCGCGGCGCGTCCCCGGCGACGTGGCGGCGTACCTCGAGCTGCACATCGAGCAGGGGCCCCGGCTCGAGACAGCCGGCGTCGCGCTCGGGGTGGTGAGCGACATCGTCGGCATCCTGCACGCCCGGGTCACCGTCCATGGTCGTCAGGATCACGCCGGCGCGACGATCATGACCGCGCGTGCGGACGCGCTGGCCGCGGCTGCCGAGATGGTGCTCGCCGTCGAGGCCGCGGCGGCGGGCCTCCCCGACGCGGTCGGCACCGTCGGTGAGATCTCGGTGCGGCCGGGCGCGAAGAATGTGGTCCCCGGTGAGTGCATCTTTTCGCTGGACCTTCGCGCCCGCAACGAGGACACCGTCGAGGCGCTGGCCCGGGATGTGCGCGCCGCGATCCGCCGGATCGGCGATGCGCGCGGCGTGAAGTCGACCATCGACGTCCTCTCACGGGTGCCGGCCGTGCCGCTGGATCCGGCGCTTCGCGACCTGTTCCTGCGCTCTGCCCGATCGGTCGGCGTCATTGCCCCCGAGCTCTTTTCGGGCGCCGGACACGACGCGGAGAACGCGCAGCTCGCGGGCGTGCCGACCGGGATGCTGTTCGTCCGCTCCACCGGTGGAAGCCACAACCCGAACGAGCTCGCGACGCTCGACGATGCCGTGCTCGGTGCGACCGCCCTCGCCGTCGCGCTCCGGGAGCTTGCCGGCTAGCGGCCCCCGAGGTATCTTCGTCGCCAGTTCACGTGAACTGGCAGACCAGGGAGGCAAGCAAGGATGGCCCGAGCGACCCTGCACCAGACCGGGCTCCCGACGTACCGGATCGGCGAGGTGGCGACGAAGGTCGCCCTCACTGAGCGGACGATCCGGTACTACGAGGAGCTCGGGCTGCTCGACTC
>JANLWM010000386.1:0-19756 GCA_031364525.1 Chloroflexota bacterium
TCAAGGGCGAAGGCAACGAGATCAAGGGCAAGGTCAAGGAAGAGGCCGGCAAGCTCGGCGGCGACAAGTCGACCGAGATCAGCGGCAAGATGGATCAGGCCAAGGGCGAGATGCAGGAAAAGGTCGGCGACGAGAAGCTCAAGCACGACCGCTAGCCCAGTCTCGCGAACATTCGCACCCAAAGCGCAGAATGGTCGTCCGTGAGGACGGCCATTCTCGTTGTATCTGTGGCGCTCATCGCCTCGGCATGCTCGACCGCCGTCGCGGCGCCTGCGCCGAGCGCAGGGCCGACGGAGCGGTCGGCCGTCGCGGTCGCGGCGGTGGCCGAGGGCGAGCTCACGCTCGAGATCGCCGAGCTCATATGACACACCTGTGCGCTACAGGTGGTAGCGGGAACGCGGCAGCTCCCGGGCGTGACGGCCGTCACGTCCGATGCGCTCGACCACCGGCTGGTCGTCCACTTCGATCCTGCACTGACCAGCGGTGCGGCGCTCATCGCACTGATCGACAAGGTGCTCGACGGCATCGATCGCTGATCTGATCCGCGCGGCCGTGGGCCACCACGCCGACGCACTCGGACATGTCGTCGGGATCCTGTCGTTCGCCCGACCCCGGATCCGCGATGGCTGCTTCCTCTACGTGACCGATCGGGGTGTCGCACGCCTGCTCATCACGATGCGCGGGTACGCGGCGATCACCTTTGGCCACGTCATCATCAGTACCGCAGAGCCGAGCGACGATCTTTGGCGACACGAACGCCGTCACGTCGAGCAGTACGTGCGGATCGGTCTTGCGTTCATCCCGCTGTACCTCTGGTTCATGCTTCGCCGTGGCTATCGGGCGCATCCGCTGGAACGTGACGCGTCCGGCGCCGCTAGGCTGTTCGACTAGATGAGCGAGCAGCGGTATGACATCGCGATCCTCGGCGGCGGGCCTGGCGGCTACGTCGCCGCGCTGTATGCCGCGGCGAAGGGCGCTCGGGTCGCACTGGTCGAGCGTGATCGCGTCGGCGGGATCTGCGTGACCGTCGGCTGCATCCCCTCCAAGGCGCTGCTCGATTCCAGTCACGCCTACTGGACCACGACCCACGGGGAGGAGCACGGGATCGTCGTGCAGGGTGCGACATTTGTTCTCCCAAAGGCCGTGGCGCGCAAGGACGCCATCGTGAAGCAGCTCGTCGGGGGCATCGAGATCCTCCTCAAGGCGAGGAAGGTCGATCTCATCTCCGGCCAGGGCACCCTGGTCTCGCCTGGCGAGCTCAAGGTGAAGGCCGCTGATGGCGAACGATCGGTGAAGGCGAACGCGATGATCGTGGCGACGGGCTCGAAGGTCGGGATGCCGCCGATCAAGGGTCTCGCCGAGTCCAAGCCGCTCGACAATGTCGGCGCGCTCGCGCTGCAGGAAGTGCCGAAGCGTCTCATCGTCATCGGTGGCGGCGCCATCGGGATGGAGCTTTCGACCTTCTTCGCCGAGATCGGATCGAAAGTGACCGTGCTGGAGATGCTCCCGCAGCCGATCGGGTACGCCGACCCCGAGCTCGTGCGCCTCCTGCTCCGCTCCCTCGCGCCGAAGGGCGTCGAGGTGAGATCGAACGCGAAGGTCACGGAGGTCGTTCGCAAGGGCAAGACCGTGACCGTGACCTACGAGATAGATGGCAAGTCCCAGTCGATCGAGGGGGACGAGGTCCTCCTCGGCGCCGGACGGGTGGCGAACTACAGCGGCGTGGAGAATGCCGGCCTCAAGACCGAGCGCCTCGGGATCGTCGTCGACGAGCGGATGCGCACGAGCGTGAACGGGGTGTGGGCGATCGGGGACTGCATCGGCGATCCGCGCGCGCCGAAGCTCGCGCACGTCGCCTCGACGCAGGGCGAGGTCGCGGTGGACGTCATCCTCGGCAACGACGCGAAGATGGACTACGACGTCGTTCCGAACGTGGTCTACACCCACCCGGAGGTCGCGACGGTGGGTCTGACCGAGGCACAGGCGAAGGAGAAGTACCCGGACGCCAGGTCGTCGCGCTTCTCGTTCAAGGCGTCGGGCCGGGCGCTCGCCCTTGGCGAGAGCGATGGCCTGCTGAAGCTCGTGACCGGGGGCGCGCACGGGCGCATCCTCGGCGTGCACGTCGTCGGACCCAACGCGAGCGAGCTGATCGCCGAGGCGACCCTCGCGATGCGACTCGAGGCCACGGCCGAGGACCTCGTCGCCACGATCCACGCCCACCCGACGCTGGCCGAGACGCTTCGCGAGGCCGCCCTCGTCGCGGTCGGCACCGCGATCCACACCTCGGGGCGGTAACGACGGCTTGCCGGATAATTGCGTCACGGGCCGTTAGCTCAGCGGATAGAGCAGCTACCTTCTAAGTAGACGGTCGCGGGTCCGATTCCCGCACGGCCCTCAGGTCAGCTAGCGCGGCGCGGACTGCTCCCGCTTCGCGGCGCGGCGATCCTCGAACTTCTTCGCGCTCGCCTCGAGCTTCCCGAGGAACAGGCCCAGCTTCTCGCGGGCCGCCTCCGCCTCGGCGTCAAGGTCGGTCCGCTCGAACACCTTCCAGTAGCGGAGCAGCGGCCAGATGATGTCGTCATGGTGGATGCGCAGGTCGTAGATCCCCGCCTCGGCCATCTTCGCGGCCTTGCGCACGAAACCGCTGATGCCCGCGCCGGGCATCGCAAAGTCCATCACCTCTTCGGCGATCGCCTTTACCACTGCGGACGGGGCGAGCTCCATCGCGGCCTGTAGGGCATCGCGGTAGAAGACCATGTGCAGGTTCTCGTCCTGGGCCACGCGGACCATGATCTTGTCGGCGACCGGATCCGCCGAGAAGCGCCCGGTGTTCTGATGTGACACCCGGGTCGCGAGCTCCTGGAACGAGGTGTACGCCAGCCCGCGGAGCGCGCCGAGCGACGGCCGGTCGTATCCGAGCTGCATGTTCTGCATCCGACCGCGCTCGAGCAGGATCGGGTCGATGTTGCGCGTCACGATCAGGTAATCGCGAATGACGATCGCATGGCGACCTTCTTCCGCGGTCCAGCGGTGCACCCAGTTCTTCCAGGCGCCGTCGCCCTTCTCGAAGATCGCGCGGATCAGGTAGTGATAGGAGGGCAGGTTGTCCTCGGTGAGAAGGTTGACCTCGAAGGCGGTCTGCGCGACCCCCGTCAGCCGGGCCTGATCCGGCGTCCACGGCTCCTTATCGAAGTCCCGGCCCTGGCTGTACGGAATGAAGTCGTGGGGGAACCACTCCTTCGCGACCGAGAGGTGACGGTCGATGAGCTTGCCGATGGCGGGTTCGATCTCGGTCAGGAGCGCAGCCTCGCTGCGCTCTCCGTCGGTCAGCAGAATGGGGGTGACCCGTGAACGAGCTTCATTGCCCTCAAGTCTTACATGGCGGCGCCAGCGCGGTCTGGGGCCGGCCCGAAATGCCGCAAACCTCGGAAACCAATGGACCGGCGGGCGACCGACCGAGCATCCCGTGTCATCCTTGACCGGTGATCGATCGCTTCGCCGTCCTCCTGGTCGCCCTGGCCGCGATGCTCTGGGGCACCGACACGCTCTTCCGCTCGCCGCTGCTCCAACATCTCCCCGGCGATCCGATCCTCCAGGCCACGCAGATCGTGACGATGGAACACATCGTCCTCACGATCGTGAGCCTCCCGCTCCTCTGGCTCGGATGGCGAGAGGTCCGCTCGCTGACCTGGCCCCAATGGCGCGCGATCATCCTCATCGGGGTGGGCGCGTCCGCGCTCGCGACGATCCTCTTCACGATCTCGTTCAGCTATTTCCACTTCATCGAGACGCTGCTGCTCCAAAAGACCCAGCCGCTCATCGCGATCCTGCTCGCACACTTCTGGCTCGGTGAACGGATCTCGCGCCGGGCGTGGATCTGGGTGCCCATCGCGATCCTCGGCGCATACGCGATCGTCATCCCGAACCCGCTCGACCCGCGGGCGGCGTGGGAGGACTTCCATGTGAGCGCCGGCCTCTTCGCGCTCGCGGCCGCGGGGCTCTGGGGCGCGGCCACGGTCTTCGGCCGCTACGCCCTCGCCTCGGTCCGGTTCACGACGCTGACCGCCCTCCGCTTCACCACCGCGCTACCGGCCCTGCTCATCTTGATGCTGTTGCTCGGTGGGCCTGCGACGTTCGCCAGCTACCGGCTCGGCGATGTCCCGCTCTACCTGGGCATCGCCCTCATCCCGGGGCTGTTCCCGATGCTCCTCTACTACCGCGGTCTCGCGAGCACGCCTGCGTCGCTCGCGACGCTCGCCGAGCTCGCCTTCCCGGTCACCGGGATCCTGGTGAATCTCTTTGTCGTCTCACCCCCACAGACGATCACCGGCTGGCAGCTCGCCGGCATCGTGGTCCTCACCGGATCGCTCATCGCGCTCGACTACACGAACGCGAAACGCCCGGCGCGGCTCGAACGTGGTGCCGAGGTCGCGCTGACCTAGGTCCGGACGGATATGGGGATCATCCTCCTCGTCGTACTGATCGCGCTGCTGGCGGCGGTCGCGCTGGCCGGAGCGCTCGCCGCGCTGCGACGCGCCAACCGGCCGCGCCCCGCGCTCCCCCTGAACTGCGGTGATTGCGTCTTCATGCTGCCGCGTGCGAAGGTCTACAAGCGCGAGACGCTCGAGGATGCCGACGGCATCGTTCATTACCTGTGCCAGCAGCGGTGGATCGAGGTGACTCCGTATTCCCCGCGCTGCGAGCTTGGGAAGAGCAGGACGCGTCTCACGACCGTCCCGGATTAGGGATAAATTCCGGCGATGCCGGACGTCTTCGCCGCTTTCGACGCGCACGTCCGGGCGCGCGAGCGCGAGTACGTCGACGAGCTGTCGGCGCTCGTGCGCCTGCCGACGGTGTCCGCGCAGCGGTCGGCGATCGCCGAGACCGCTGCGGCGGTGCTCGAGCGCGCGAAGCGGGCCGGTTTCGTCGCGACCGCAGAGCAGGTCCCCGGCGGTCCACCGACGATCATCGGCGAGCAGGGGAGCGGGGACCGGACGCTCCTGATCTACGACCACTACGACGTGCAGCCTCCTGATCCGCTCGAGGAATGGCGGACGCTGCCGTTCGAGCCGACCATCCGCGACGGGTCGTTGTTCGGTCGGGGCACCTCGGATAACAAGGGCAACCTCATGGCGAGGCTGCAGGCCGTCGAGGCCTACAAGGCGGCGGTCGGCCCCCTCCCGCTTCGCCTCCGCATCCTCTTCGAAGGCGAAGAGGAGATCGGCTCGGAGCACCTCGCCGAGCTTGTGCAGGTCCACGCCGATCGGCTGCGCGCCGATGGCTGCATCTGGGAAGCCGGCTACAAGGACGCAGCGGGCCGGCCGACGGTGAGCCTGGGCCTCAAGGGCATTTGCTACGTCGACCTCGAGGTGCGCGGGACCACGCTCGACGCGCACTCGTCCGTCGGCGGGATCGTGCCCAACGCCGCATGGCGCCTGGTGTGGGCGCTCGCGTCGCTCAAGGACGAGAGCGGCACGATCACCGTCGATGGCCTGATGGACCACGTCCGCGTCCCGAGCGCGGCGGATCTCACGCTCCTTCGAGCGCTGCCGTTCGATGAGGCGGGGTGGAAGCGCATCCACGGCATCGATGCGTTCGTCGGCGGCGCGACCGGCCTTGAGCTGAAGCGGAAGTACTTCCTCGAGCCGACCTGCACGATCTGCGGGCTGCGATCCGGATACCAGGGCGAGGGATCCAAAACGGTCCTGCCGGCGGTCGCGAGCGCGAATGTGGACTTCCGCCTCGTGCCGGACCTCACGCCGGAGCTGGTCCGCTCACTGCTGCGAGCCCATCTCGACAGCCGCGGCTTCACCGACGTCGTCATCACGCCGCACCATGGCGAGCGTCCGTCGCGCTGGCCGTCCGACACCGAGGTCGCGAAGGCCGCGGTCGCCGCGAATCGTGCGACCTATGGCACCGAGCCGGTCGTGTACCCGCTGATGGCAGGGTCGGGTCCGATGGCCCAGGTCTGCGATCAGCTCGGCATCCCGGCGGTCGGCTTCGGCTCGGGGAACGCCGGCTCCGCGAACCATGCACCGAATGAGAACATCGCGATCGCCGACTACATCGATCACATCCGCGCGTTCGGGCGATTCCTGCACGCGTTCGCCGGCCGCCCGATGTGACCGTGGACCCCGCACCGGGCCCCAGCCGGCGGCCGCTGCTGGCGGTCCTCGGATTCCTGTCGTTCGCCGCCGTCTACAACGGCCTCGTCATGAGCCCCGTCCTCGAGCCGCTCGCGCGCGAGTTCGGGATCTCCACCGGCACCGCGGGCCTCGTCGTCGCGGCGTACGGCGCGCCCGGGATCGCCGTCGCGGTGCTGGCAGGTCCGTACTCCGATCGCATCGGCCGTAAGCCGTTCCTCGTGGTGGGGCCGGCGATCATGGGGCTTTCGACCCTGGCGGCGGCGATAGCGCCGACCTTCGGTCTCATCATCCTCGCGCGGATCTGCTCCGGAATCGGGGCGGCGGTGATCTTCCCGAACGCGAACGCGACCGTCGCGGACACGTTCCCGTTCCGGGAGCGCGGCCGCGCGATCGCCGCGGTCATCGGCATGAACACGATGGCGAGCGTCGTGGGCGTGCCGATCGCCGGGATCGTGTCCGAGGCGACCAGCTGGCGGATCTCTGTGGCGATCGTCGGCGCGCTCTCGCTCGTGGCCGCGGCCGTCGTCCTCATGCGTCTTCCGTATGCCCAACCAACGAACCGCGAAGCGCGGATCCGGGCACTGTACGCGCTGATCATCCGCGACCGGTCGGCGATCGCCATCATCGCCTCGAGCTTCCTCGGCGCGATGTATTGGTTCACCTGGTCCACGTACCTCGTGGTGTTCTTCCAGCGGACCTTCGCCTTGACCGAAGGTCTCGCGTCGACGATCGCGCTGACCCAGGGACTGGGCGTGATCATCGGCAGCCAGATCGGCGGGCGGCTCGGCGACCGCTTCGGGCACCGTCGCATCGTGGCCGGGGCGATCGTCACGTCCGCGACCCTCCTGTTCGTTCAGACGAATCTCCCGCTCTCGCTCGCGGTCACCGCAGTGCTCAATCTGCTCCTGTCCGCGGTCATCGGTGCCCGCTTCGCGACGAACAACGCCTTGATGACCGAGCAGGTCCCGGAGGCCCGCGGCACGATGCTCGCGATCTCCGGTTCGGTCGCGAGCCTGGCGATCGTCGTTGGCGCAACGGTCGGAGGGCTCGTGGTCGATGGTCCCGGGTTCGGCGTCCTGGGAACGCTCTGCCTCGGCGTCGCGCTCGTCTCCGCGACGATCGTGATGCGCTTCGTGCGCGAGCAGCCGCTCGATATCGAGGTCCAGCCGCTCCGCTAGTCCCAACTGCGACCAATCTTGGTTACGCAACCGTTACCGAGCCGTCATGGTCGGAGGGCCTCCGGGACCTGTTTGGGCACAGCATCTGCCCCTTCATTGGTCGCTACACGAGCTCCGATTGAGCTCCACGAAAGGAGCACGCCGATGGCAACGCCAGGCAAGAAGCCCGGTGGCGGGATGACCGTTGCTGAAGCCGGCAGGATGGGCGGCAAGCTCGTCTCAGCCAGATATGGCCCCGAGTTCTACGAGAAGATCGGCAAGAAGGGTGGCTCCAGCACTGCTGAGCGCTACGGCCCCGAGTTCTTCGGCAAGATCGGCCGAAAGGGCGGGAAGGCCGTCAGCGAGAAGTACGGTCCCGGCCACTTCGAGCGGATCGGCCGGCGCGGCGGTCAGAAGGTCGCCTCGCTCGTCGAGAAGGCCAAGCAGCTGGAGGGACCCGAGAAGCCCGCGCCCGAGGTCCGCGAAGTGGAGACCATCGAGGCGTAATACTCATCGTGTGACAGAACAGGGTGACCAGGCGAGGGAGGGCTTTGCCCGACCGAGCCGCAGGGCCCCTGATCGCGGAGCAGGCGAAGCCGGCGCAGCGAGCAGGGTTCAAATTGGGACGCGGGTCGTGCGAACGGCCCGCGTTCTGCCGTCCGGCGCGGGGACGCCGCTCGTCCCGCCGCTCGTCCAATCCGTCGCCTTCGATTACGGCTCCATGGCGGAGCAGGACGCCATCTTCGCGAATGAGCGACCGGGCTGGGTCTACGGACGCTACGGGACACCGACCACGGCCGCGCTCGAAGGTGCGCTCGCTTCGCTGGACGAGGTCGAGGACGCCGTCTGTTTCGTCTCGGGCATGGCCGCGATCGGGACGCTGTTCGGAGTGGTCGCCGCCGCCGGCGGCCGCATCGTCGCTCAGGAAGACACCTACGGCGCGACACGCGCGATGCTGCAGCGCTTTGTGACCGAGCGGCACGCCGACGTCGTCTTCGTCGACCCGACCGACCTCGCGGCCATCGATCGTGCGCTTGCCGACCGCCCGACGGGCCTGCTGTACGTCGAGTCCATTTCGAATCCCCTCCTTCGGGTCGCGGATGTCGCCGCGCTCGCCGAGCGGGCGCACGCGTCGGGCGCGAACCTGTGTGTCGACGCGACCTTCGCCACACCGGTCTTGTACCGCCCGGCCGGGCTCGGCGCCGATCTCGTGTTGCACTCCCTCACCAAGTACATCAACGGCCACGGCGACGTCATGGGCGGCAGCATCGCCGGACCGACGGCGGAGATCGACCGGTACCGTGAGCGGGTGATGAGCGACGGCGCCTACCTGCCCCCACATGAGGCGTGGCTCACGATCCGGGGCATGCGGACGCTCGAGCTGCGCGTGACCCGCCAGTGCGCCGGTGCGATGGCCCTGGCGATGCACCTTGAGGGTCACGCCAAGGTGGCGCGGGTCTTCTACCCCGGCCTCAAAGCGCATCCCCAGCACGAGCTCGCGTCGGATCAATTCGGCGAGCGCGGTGGCGGCGTGGTCACCTTCGCCCTGAAGAACGACACCCGGGATGCCGCCTACCGGTTCCTGGACGCCCTAGTCGTTGCCGCATCCGCGACCACGGTGGGGGATCTCTTCACGGAGGTGCTCCATCCTGCGACCGCATCGCATCGCCGGATCGACCCGGCGGAACGCGCGCGCATGGGGATCACCGACGGTACGGTGCGGGTATCGGTCGGGATCGAGGATCCGTTCGACATCGTCGCCGATATCGACCAGGCGCTGGAGCGCGTCTAGGACCGGCTCCTCTCCGCTAGTGCTCGCGCCGCAGGTGGTCGAGCACCTCGGCCATGACCCGGCAGTCGATCTCGTTGTAGCGACCGACCTCTTTCATGAGCTCGATATCCGCCAGATCGGACCCACCCTGCTTCGCGATCGCCGCGGCCGCCCAGGCGCCGGCCATCGCGCCGGTGCCGTCAGCGAGGCCGTCGCCCCAGTCGGTGTCGATGAGACCGTGGTCCTTCATCGCGCGCGCGACCGCCTTGAGACCAAAGCCCCGCGCACCGCGCACCACGACCGGCGCCGGATGAACGATCCGCTCGAGGAGGTCGTACCAGCCCAACAGCGGCCAGCCCCGATCGGGATGACGCGCGCGGGCCGAGCTGTACAGGCCCTCCATGAGGGTCGTCTCGGCCGGCGACCAGTGAAAGAGGCGCGCGTCGGCCGGCCCCGGGATGCTCGCAGCCTCTGCGGCCGCGGCAACGTGCGCCAGCCACGCGTCGATCATGTCGGCTTCGGCCATGCTCGTCAGCGCCCGCGCGGTGAATTGCCGGAAGTCCCACCGACCGTCCACGTAGCTGCCGCACCCGATCTGGAAGATGAGCGACTGGCCGCCTTTCTTGGGGAACGTCGAGAAGTCGTCGTTGAGGTCGTTCACCGTCTCGAAGTCCACGTACAGCTCGACCGCGGCCCGCTCGCGCCACCGCCCGTCGTCGACCTCGATGCGGGCCGGCCGGACGGCCGGGCCGTCGTCGCGATTGGCGGCGATCAGCGCGTCGAACATCGGGGCGTGCGCCTCGCCCGTGACGCCGAGCCACTCGGCCGAGATCCGCGGGTCGTCCCAGCGGGTCACGCCTTGCGCATGGGCTCGCTCGCGCATCGCGGCGCTGACCCGCCAGAGGAGCGTGAGGTCGTGGAGCTCCTCGGCGATCTCCTTCTTGGCCCCGTGCCACGGGTGATCGCGGTCGTTCTTCATGTTGGGCCACAGGGCCGGGGTCGTCGGGACCGGCGACACCTGCCAGGCCGCTCCCTCCTGCCGCACGCGCCGGACCCAGGCCCGGCCCTCCGCGATCACGTCGGCGAGCGCCGCTTCACGCGAGCGGACATATGCGTCGGCCGGGACCCGCGCGAGCTTCTCCCAGCAGGTATCGCCGCGACCGCTGCTGCCCTGGCGCCAGGCGCGCCCCAGCGCGTACGCGAACGGGGCGACGTAGCCCTGGACCCGGCTCAGCATCTGGTTGTACGTCCAGACCTGCGCGCAGGTCGCGAGGTCGCTGGACATCGAGAGCCCCCCGTCCTTCAGCAGATCCAACGTCGAGAACTTCACGTCGATGACGCGGTAGTGCCATGCCGCACCGTGCAGCGCCGGCGCGGGCACACCCGGGTCGTCGCCCTCGGCGTACGCATCACCGCAGAGCTCTGCCAACACATCGGAACGAACGAGCAGATCGATGCGCCCGTACGTGCGCGTCTGGGGGTCCCGCAAGAGACCTCCAGCGATGACCCGCTCGCCCCGCTCCATCGCGGCCACCGTCGCGTGGGCCGCGGCGAGCGACCGCGCGTCATTGCGATCGACGTCGATCCGCACCAGGCCGACGCGCTGCTCGAGGTCCGCGAGGACCCGCTCCTCGAATCGTTTGCCCTGACCCGCGAGGAAGCGTTGGAAGTCGAACCGCTCGTCGTACGCCGAGCGCTCATCGTCGCGCGCGATGCCGCGCTCGCCGCCGTACCGGTCAAGCCAGTCCAGGAGGGCATCGTTCCGGGCCCAGTTGCGGATCGCGCCGGCGGAGATCCACTGGTCCCAGTCGGCGTCGGTCGTCGGGAGAACGGTGTTGCCGTCGTCGCGCGTGACGAGCGCGTTGGCCCCCCGCACCGGGCGTCCGATCGCGAGCGAGAGGGTGAGCTGGGCCGGCTCCCGCTCAGCCCCCTCAGGCATCGACGAGCGCTGTCAGGCCCGAGAGATCCGCGGCCTGGGCAAGCGGGGTCGCATCGGAGGGCATTGCCGCGCCCAGGCGGTTGGCCCAATAGACGTCCATGCCCGAGCGCGTCGCGCCGCCGACATCGTGCGCCGATCCCGCGACGAAGAGCACTCGCTTGCTCTCGAGACCGAGCGCTGCGAGAGCCGCGCGATACGGGCGCGCGTCCGGCTTGTAGGCGCCCGCCGCCTCCGCGGTCATGACGAGGGCGAACTCGCCCGCTCGGCGCGCAGCCGCCTCCCCGAGCCGCGCCGAGCAGTTCGTCACGATGAAGCGCGGAAGCGGTCCGAGCGCTCCCAGTGCGGCGGCCGTGTCCGGCCACGGATCGGACTCGTCCCAGTGGGCGAGGAGCTGCTCGGCAGAGGCAGCCCCCACTCCGACGGCGGTCGCGCTTTCGCGCACGAGCGTCGCGAAGTCCCGATACGGCCTCCCTCGCAGGAGCCTCTGGTTCTCAGCGTGCCAGCGCGCGCCCCGCTCGTCGTCGCCGGCGGATCGGCGCCACAGCGGGAGCGTGTCGAGGAGGGCCGTGAGCAGATCGAAGCCGACCGCGTCATATCGGGGCATGCGTCTAGGCTACGCGGCGATGGCGCGCTTCATCGTCGAGGGCGGGACACCGCTGCGCGGCGAGATCACAGCGAAAGGGAACAAGAACTCGGCATTGCCCCTCATCGCGGCGAGCCTGCTGACCAGCCAGCCCGTCATCCTGCGGAACTTGCCACGGATCCGAGACGTGAAGGGCATGCTCGAGATCGTGACGACCCTCGGCGCGACCGTCGAGTGGCTGGACCCGCAGTCCGTGAAGATCTGCGCCGCGAACGTGAACCAGACCACGATCGACCCGAAGCTCTCGCGCGAGATCCGCACCTCGCTGCTCTTCGCCGGACCGATGCTCGCGCGCTTCAAGAAGGTCCGGCTCGGGCTTTCCGGGGGCGACGTCATCGGCCGGCGCCGCACCGACACCCACTGGCTCGCGCTGCAGCGATTCGGCGCGACCTTCACTCACGACCGAACGGGGTTCGGCCTCGAGGCGACGGAGCTCGCCGCGGCAGATGTCCTGCTCGACGAGCCATCGGTGACCGCGACCGAGAACGCATTGCTCTGCTCGGTGCTCGTCCCGGGACGTACGGTGATCCGCAACGCGGCGAGCGAGCCGCACGTGCAGGAGCTCGCGATGGTCCTCGTCGAGATGGGTGCGCGGGTCCACGGCATCGGCACGAACACGATGGAGATCCGCGGTGTGCCGGAGCTCCGGGGGATCGATCACGTCGTCTGGAGCGATCACGTCGAGGTGGGATCGTTCATGGGGCTCGCGGCAATGACCCACGGCGAGCTCACCGTTCAGAAATGCGCGCCCCAGCATCTCGCGATGATCCGCGCGGTGTTCAAGCGCCTGGGGATCGACTCGAGCGTGGACGGCGATGAGCTCCACGTTCCCGCAAAGGAGCGGTACGCCATCGAACAGGACCTTGGGGGCAAGGTGCCGAAGGTGCAGTCGCAGGTCTGGCCGGGTTTCCCGTCCGACCTCACGAGCATCGCCGCGGCGTTCGCGACCCAGGCCGAGGGGACGGTGCTCGTGCACGAATGGATGTACGACGCGCGGATGTTCTGGTTGGGCGCGCTCGAATCGTTCGGCGCCCGGCTCGTCCTGGCCGACCCCCACCGCGCCGTCATCATCGGGCCGAGCCAGCTCTACGGGACCGAGGTCCAGAGCCCGGATATCCGGGCGGGCCTCGCCCTCCTGGGCGCGGCGCTCTGCGCGAAGGGGACGAGCGTCATCAACAACATCGAGCAGATCGACCGCGGCTACGAGGACGTCGATGGCCGCCTCCGCAGCCTGGGCGCGAAGATCGAACGCGTGCCGTGAACGCGGCCGAGCCGGCGCACGTTCCCGCGCGGTCCTACGTCACGCACCTCGAGTGCGCCAGGTGCGGCGCGCACGCCGATGCGACGAAGCTCGCGAACCTCTGCCCGATCGACGGCGGCCCGTACCTCGTGCGCTACGACCTCGCGCGGCTGCACTCGGTGCCGCGCTCGATGCTGGCCGGTCGCCAAGCGTCGCTCTGGCGCTACCGCGAGCTCCTGCCGATGGACGACACGAACAACGTCGTGAGCCTGGGCGAGGGGAATACCCCGATCATCGAGCCGTTCGCGCTCCGCGAGTCTCTTGGCCTCCACCGGTTGTTCATCAAGGACGAGGGGCTGCTGCCGACCGGGACGTTCAAGGCGCGCGGCGCGGCCGTCGGCGTCACCCGGGCCCGCGAGCTGGGCGTGACGACGATCGCGCTCCCGACCGCCGGGAATGCCGGCGCGGCGTGGGCGGCGTACGGCGCGCGTGCCGGCATCGGGATCATCGTCGTCATGCCCGCGACGACCCCGAGCGTGATCCAGCGGGAGACCGCCGCCTATGGAGCGCGCGTCTACCTCGTGGACGGGTCCATCGCGGATGCCGGCGCGGTCGTGAAGCGCGCCTGTGCGGAGTACGGCTGGTTCGATGGCTCGACGCTCAAGGAGCCGTATCGGATCGAAGGCAAGAAGACGATGGGCTTCGAGATCGCCGAGCAGGCCGGGTGGACCCTCCCGGACGTGATCGTCTATCCGACCGGCGGCGGGGTCGGGCTCATCGGCATGTGGAAGGCGTTCCAGGAGCTCCGCTCGATCGGCTGGGTCGAGGACGACAAGCTCCCGCGTTTCGTCGCGGTCCAGGCGGAGGGTTGCGCGCCGATCGTGAAGGCGTTCCACGAGGACAAGAGCGAATCGGAGATGTGGCCGGACCCGCAGACGTTCGCCGCCGGCATGCGCGTCCCCAAGGCCCTCGGCGACTTCCTGGTGCTCCGGATCCTGCGCGAGTCGAGCGGTATCGCGATCGCCGTGAGCGACGACCAGATCGCGGCGATGATGCGCCTCGCGGGCGTCAGTGAGGGGCTGCTCCTGTGCCCCGAGGGCGCCGCCGCGCTCGTGGGCGCGCATCTCCTGTTGAAGCAGGGCTTCATCGCGGAGCACGAGGACGTCGTCGTCCTGAACACGGGGTCCGGGCTCAAGTACTCCGAATCCCTCCAGGGGGCTCCCCCGATCCACCTCGCAGCCGGACAGACCCCCCCGCGGATCGAGCCCCAGCTCGGCACGTAGCTGGATAGGTAGACTGCCGAGCAAGCATGCGAGGGATCACCGGCGGCCGCGGCGTTCTGGGCGGGATGGTCCTGCTGGCAGTCGGCATGGCGGTCCTCCTGCCCCCCCTGGGCGTCAGGGACGCCGGCTCGTACCTGTTCCTGTTCCTTGGTCTTGCGTTCGCGATCGCCTATGCCGCCGGGACCCACCAGTTCGTCTACCTGGTGCCCGGAGCCACGATGATCGGGTTCGGGCTCGGACTCCTCATTCCGAAGATGGTCCCGCGCGTCGAGAACGAGGCCTGGGCGATCTTCCTCGCGTCGCTGGCGGCGGCGTTCGGCGTCATCTATCTCCTGTCGCCGTCACGTCGGATCCCGCTCCTGGTCGCCGCGGTCCTCGGTGTCGTCGCGCTGGCCGACCTGTTCGTCAAGGCGGAGCTGCCGGCGGGCCTGCAGCCGTTCTTCGTGCCGGCGATCCTCATCGTGACCGGCGCCTACCTGCTCATCGAGCCCAGGACGCATTAGCTGGTCCGCCTCGCGGACTAGCATTCGGTCGTGCCCATCGCATCTGACATCCTCGGTCTCGTCGGCAACACGCCGCTCGTCCAGCTGAGCCGTCTTGGCAAAGGTCTGCGTCCGCGCATCGTTGCGAAGCTGGAGATGCTCAACCCGGGCGGCTCGGTCAAGGACCGTATCGGTCTCGCCATGATCGAGGAGGCCGAGCGGCGCGGTGATCTCAAGCCCGGCGGCACGATCGTCGAGCCCACCAGCGGCAACACCGGTGTCGGTCTCGCGATCGCAGCTGCGCTCAAGGGGTATCGGCTCGTCTGCACGCTTCCCGACAAGCAGAGTCAGGAGAAGCGCGACATCCTTCGCGCGTACGGCGCCGAAGTCGTCATCTGTCCGACCGCCGTCGCGCCGGACTCGCCGCTCTCCTACTACAAGGTCGCCGAGCGCCTCGCGAAGGAGCTTCCGGGCGGCTTCATGCCGGGCCAGTACTGGAATCAGCAGAACGTGATCGCCCATTACCGGACGACCGGACCTGAGCTTTGGACCCAGACCGACGGCAAGATCACGCATTTCGTCCTCGGCATCGGCACCGGCGGCACGGTGACCGGAGCAGGCCGGTACCTCAAGGAGCAGAACCCGAACATCGTCATCGTCGGCGCGGACCCCGAAGGCTCGATCTACACCGGCGAGGTCCACCCGTACAAGACCGAGGGCATCGGCGAGGACTTCTGGCCGGGCACGTTCGATCCGAAGCTCGTGGACCGGTGGGTCACGGTGTCCGATCGTGACACCTTTCTCACGGCGCGCCGCATCACGCGCGAAGAGGGCATCCTCGCGGGTGTCTCCAGCGGCACGGCGATGTTCGCGGCGCTTGAGGTCGCCAGGGACCTGGACGAGTCGGCGATGGTCGTCGTGCTCCTACCGGATTCGGGGAAGTCGTACCTCTCCAAGCTCTACAACGACGAGTGGATGCGACAGAACGGCTTCCTCCAGCGGTTCGCGCACCTCATGCGCGTCGGTGACGTGATGCGCGATCGCGAAGGCGGCACGCCGCAGCTGGTCACGGTCTCGCGCGCCGACACCGTGCGGTCGGCGATCGACACGATGCAGCGGTACGGCATCTCGCAGATCCCGGTCGTCGCGAACGGGACGGCCACATCGGTGGACGACATCGTGGGCAGCGTGCAGGAACGGACGATGCTCGACCGCGTCTTCCGGGAGCCCGCGCTCGTGGATGCGACCGTCGAACGGGTGATGGAGGCCCCGTTCCCCGTCGTCCGGTCCGACGAGGACATCGAGCGCCTGTACGCGGAGCTCGCGGGGGGCGTGCCCGCCCTGCTCGCCGTCGAGGACGGCCGGCCGGTCTCGGTCATCACGAAGGCCGATCTCCTGGAATTCGTGGCCCACCAGCGGCACGCCTCGCGCTGACCGCGGCCCCACGGCCCCAGTAGGGCACCGGCGACGCGCGGTCGCTCGCCGGGCGAACTGGCATCCCGTCTGCAAATGAAGCGTCCAACTCCCACGGCGGCGATCGAAGTTGCGTGGTCGTGCACATGCTTGACTGTCTGGCGCTCAGGCACCTAGACAGCGGACATGCGACCATCGCGGCGGGATCGCCGTCGGGATCGAACGAGAGGACGGCGATATCCGTTGAGTGATCAGCAGGGTGGCATCGAAGCAAGTGCCGTGGCCGCGGCCCAGGCCGAGCTCCTGCCGCCGCCGGTGCAGAAGAGCGCCGACAAGGTCCTCGACAGCCTTTGTGACCCCAGCCGGCTGCGCATCGTGCAGGCGCTGCGGGCGAGCCCGCTCACCGTGAGCGAGCTCTCCAAGGTCATCTCGAAGACGCGCGCCGCGACGAGCCAGCACCTGCGGGTGTTGCGCGGCGTCGAGGCCGTGACCGCCCAGCGGCACGGCCAGTTCGTCGTCTACGCGCTCTCCGAGCACGTGAACGCCGACGTGCTCGAAGGTGTCGCGAACGCGTTCGACCAGCTTCGACCGACCGGGTGACCGGGCGGATCGTCGTCGTCATCGAGGACGATCCGGACATCGCAGCGCTCCTGACGGAAGTGCTCGGCGAGCTCGGCCATCAGGTCTCGGTCCATCCGGATCTGGCCGACGGCCCGTCTGACAGCGACGCGGAGCTTGTGATCACCGATCTCGTCTCCGTTCGCAGCTTCGACCCGCAGGCGGCTCGAGGCTGGATCGCGCGGGTGCGCGCCGCGTTCCCGAACGCCTCCGTCATCGTCTCCACCGCGCATGCGCCGGCGGCCGCGGCCGGACCGGCGGCGCTCGGCGCCGATGCGGTGTTGACGAAGCCCTTCGATATCGCCGTGTTCACCGAGACAGTGGAGTCGCTGCTCGGCCGTTGAGCGTGCGAGGCCGGCGGCAGCGCCATACTTGGTCCCATGAGCAAGGACGGCCGCACGGACCACCGCAAGGACCTCCGCAAGCAGAGCTTCGAGACCCTCGCGATCCACGCCGGCCAGGAGCCCGAGACGGCGACCGGCGCGGTGGTCGTCCCGATCTTCCAGACCAGCACGTTCGCCCAGGAAGCCGTTGGCAAGGACAAGGGCTTCGACTACGCCCGGACGAACAACCCGACCCGCAAGGCCCTTGAGACGTGCGTCGCCGCCCTCGAGTCCGGCGCCTGGGGGCTGGCTTTTGCGTCCGGCATGGCCGGCGAAGACGCGATCGCGCATCTTTTGAACGTCGGCGATCACGTCGTTCTCGTGGATGACGTGTACGGCGGCACCTATCGGCTGTTCAAGCGGATCTTCGAGCGGCACGGCGTCGGGATGACGGCGGTGGACATGCGCGACCACAAGGCGGTGAAGCGCGCCATCACCAAGAAGACAAAGCTCATCTGGCTGGAATCTCCGACGAACCCGATGCTCAAGGTCATCGATATCGCAGCGATGGCGGAGCTCGCGCACAAGGCGAAGGCGCTCTGCGTCGTGGACAACACGTTCGCGAGCCCGTACCTCCAGCAGCCCCTGCTCCTTGGTGCTGACCTCGTGACGCATTCGACGACGAAGTACATGGGCGGCCACTCCGACGTCGTCGGCGGCGCCGTTGCCGGCAACTCCGCGGATCTCCATGACCGGCTCAAGTTCATCCAGAACGCCGCGGGCGGGGTGCCCGGTCCGTTCGACAGCTGGCTCGTGCTTCGTGGCATCAAGACGCTCGCGGTCCGGATGGAGCGTCACTCGGCCAATGGCCTTGCGATCGCCGAGTGGCTCGCCGATCACCCGAAGGTCAGGAGCGTCAACTACCCGGGCCTTGCGACCCACCCGCAGCATGACCTCGCCCGCAAGCAGATGCGCTCGTTCGGCGGCATGCTCAGCTTCGAGCTGAAGGCCGGCGGCGAAGCCGGTGCGAAACGGGTCGTCGCCCGGACCCGCCTGTTCAGCCTGGCCGAGTCCCTTGGTGGCGTCGAGTCGCTCATCGAGGTCCCGCTCGCGATGACCCATGGATCCGTCCGGGGCACGAAGCTCGCGCCGCCCGCGGGCCTCATCCGGCTGTCCGTCGGCATCGAGAACGTCGACGACCTCATCGCGGATCTCGCCCAAGCGATCGGGTGAACCTCGCCATCGCGTTCGGGGCGGGGATGCTCTCGTTCCTCTCCCCGTGCGTGCTCCCGCTGGTGCCCGCGTACCTGGTGAATCTCGCGGGCGAGAGCGCGCTCGATGGGAGCGACCGTCGCCGGACGATCGCGCATGCGGCGGTGTTCGTCGCCGGCTTCAGCGCGGTGTTCACGCTCCTGTGGATCGGCATCGCGCTGCTGGGATCGCTGGGCGGCGAGCTCGTGGTGTGGCTGCAGCGGGTCGCTGGGCTCGGGCTCGTGGTCCTCGGGATGCACATGATCGGGCTCATCACGATCCCGCTCCTCGAGCGCGCCACCGACGTGCGCCTGGATCGCGGTGCCGGTGGCTACCGGCGTTCCGTCTTGATAGGGATCGCGTTCGGCGCGGGCTGGACACCCTGCATCGGTCCGTACCTCGCGCTGATCCTCACGATGCTGTTGAACACCGACATCGCCTCTGGCGCGGCGTTGCTCCTCGCGTATTCGCTCGGCCTCGGGGTCCCGTTCCTGCTCGTCGCGGGGGGCCTCGGCAGCGTCCGTCGGGCGCTCGATTGGGTCCGCGTGCACATCCGGGTCGTGAATGCGGTCGGCGGTACGCTGGTCATCGTCATGGGCCTGCTGCTGCTCTCGGGTCAGCTCACGAAGCTCAATCAGCTCTTCAACTTCCTGCCGCTGCTTGGTTAGCCAGGCCGAGACCCGGCTCCAGCTTCCGCGGTGGATCGCTGCACTCTTCGTGACGATCATCGCGCTCGGATCGCTCGCCGCGCTCGTGTCCCCGCTGCTGCGCCAGACGCCGGTCCCGACCGGCTCGACGAACGTCGGCGTGGTCACGAGCGTCGTGGACGCAACGAACACCTCGAGCCGTATCGGCGCGCAGGCACCCGACTTCCGTTGGGTGACGCCGTCGGGCGAGACGACCAGTCTGTCCGCGCTCAGGGGCACACCGGTGGTGGTCAACTTCTGGGCGACGTGGTGCAAGCCGTGCGTCGCCGAGATGCCCCGGCTGGAAGCGGCCGCCGTTGGGCATCCTGATATCCGGTTCCTCGAGCTCGACCTCGATGAGGACGGCGCGAAGGTCCGGGGGTTCTTCGACTCGCTCGGCATCACCCATCTGCAGCCGATCATCGACGTGGGCTCGATCGTCGCGCGCACGTACGAGCTTGGGAGCGGCGTGCCGGACACGTTCTTCATCGGGCGCGACGGCATCGTGAAGGACGCCGTGCTCGGCGAGATGAGCGAGGCTCGGATCGCGGCCGGCATCGCGGCGCTGAAGCGGTGACGGTGGAAGCTCGCCGCATCGCCCGGCCGGCGCCACCGCGCCTCTATCGCGCGGGGACGCTCACGGCGCTGGACAAGGCCCCTCCACCCGAGCGCGCGATCTCGCTCATCGTCGACGGCGAGGAGCTTGCGACGATCGCGTGCTCGCCGGTGCGCGTGATCGCGCTCGCGCTGGGGTTCCTCCGGGTCGAGGACATCATCCAGGGCGCCGCCGACGTCACGCTCATG
>JANLWM010000391.1:0-4788 GCA_031364525.1 Chloroflexota bacterium
CATGAGCGCGTCATAAGCGAAGTCGTCGATCGTCGGCGCGTCGAGGATGTGGTACTCGTAGTTCGCCTTTTCGATGCGCGCCCGTAGCTCGTCAGCGCGCCGTTGCCCGTCCGAATACGCCATTAGTCCTTCGTGAGCCCGGCGAAGCTCGCCATCAGCTTCTTCACGCCCTTGCCGGCGAAGGCCACCGTGACCTCTTCATCATCGGGGCGCGCCGCGCTCGACACGACGATGCCCGCGCCGAAGGCCGGATGGACGACGTGGTCGCCCGCGCGATAGCGCGGTGCGCCGGTGGCCGCGACGCGCGCGGCGCGGTTCGCCTGCGCGGCAGTCGGCTCACGGCCGGCCCAGGCCCCCGGCACACCGGCGAGCGCGGCACCCCGCCGTTCCGCGCGACGCTCCTCGTACCGCTCGCGGCCGCGCTCCCAGTCGAGCTCCTCCCATTGATCGCGCTCCTCGGTCTCGATCTTCCCGCGGACCTCGATGTCCGACGGCAGCTCGCGAAGGAACCGCGACGGCGGGTTCTCGTTGGTCCGGCCGAAGAGCTGCCGGCGGCGCGCGAACGTGAGGTAGCAATGGCGCATGGCGCGCGTGATCGCCACGTAGCAAAGCCGCCGCTCCTCCTCCAGCTGTCGCTCGTCGTCGAGCGAGCGCGCGTGCGGAAAGACGCCCTCTTCCATCCCGGTCGCGAACACGACCGGGAACTCCAGGCCCTTCACCGCGTGCATCGTGATCAGCGTCGCCGCAGGTTTCGCCTCGGCGAACTCGTCGACGTCCGAGACCAGAGCGACCTCTTCCATGAATGTCGGCAACTGCTCGTCGCGCGGCAGGTTCACGTAGTCCTCGGCGATCGTGCGCAGCTCGAGGACGTTCGCGTAGCGCTCCTCGCCCTCGGCCGTCCCGTCCTTCAGATACGCGGCATACCCCGACGCCCGCACGACCTCATCGACGATGTCCGGCAGGTCCTTGAGCGCGAGCTCGTCCCGCAGGCGGGCCAGAAGCCGGCCGAACGCGACCATCGCGGCCGCCTGCCGCTTCGGGATCTCCGCGGACCCCTCCGCGTCGAGGAGGGCCGCGGCGATCGGCACCTGCCGGTCGCGCGCGAACGCGACGAGCCCGGCTTGGCTCTTGGCGCCGATGCCGCGGGGGGGCGTGTTGAGCACCCGGGCCATCGCGACGCTGTCCACGGGGTTCCGGAGCAGCCGGAGGTAGGCAAGGACATCCTTCACCTCGCGCCGCTCGTAGAACGACACACCGCCGACCACCTGGTAGGCCAGGCCGAAGCCGCGGAAGACATCTTCGATCGCTCTCGACTGCGCGTTCGTCCGGTAGAGGACGGCGACATCCCGGGCGTTCGTGACCGCACCCTCGCGGCGCAGCTTCTCGATCTCGCGCGCGATCATCTCGGCTTCGTGATGCTGATCATGCGCCTGGATCACCGTGACCGGGTCGCCCCCGGCCTTCTCCGTCCAGAGCTTCTTTTCCTTGCGGGCGGCGTTGTTGCGGACGACGCTGTGCGCCGCATCGAGGATCCGCTGCGTGGACCGGTAGTTCTGCTCCAGCTTCACCACGGTCGCGTGCGCGTAGTCCCGCTCGAAGTCGAGGATGTTCCGGACATCCGCTCCGCGCCACGAGAAGACCGACTGGTCGTCATCGCCAACGACGCACAGATTCTGCTTAAAGCCCGCGAGGAATCGGAGGAGCACGTATTGCGCGCGGTTCGTGTCCTGGTACTCGTCCACCAGGATGTGGTCGTACCGGTCCTGCCACTTTTCGAGGGCCCGGTCGCTCGTCTCGAAGAGGCGGCACGGCAGGACCAGCAGGTCGTCGAAGTCGACCGCGTTGTTCTCCTTGAGAAGCGCCTCGTACCGCCGCCAGACCGTCGCCGCCACCCGGTCGAGCTGGCCCTTGGCCTCGTTCGCGAGGTCCGCCGGTCCGCGCAGCTCGTTCTTCGCCCCCGAGATCGCGGCGCCGACAGCGCCCGGGGAGAACAGCCGCTCGGAGACGCCGGTGTCCCCCATCGCCTGGCGCAGGAGGGCCCGCTGGTCGGCGGTGTCGTAGATCGCGAAGCCACGGTCCAGGCCCACCTCCGGCCCGTCGCGGCGCAGCAGCCGGGCGCAGAAGGCGTGGAAGGTGCCGGCGGTGAGGTCGGCGAGCGCCGCGTCGCCGACCAACCGCTGCAGCCGGCTCCGCATCTCCTTCGCCGCCTTGTTCGTGAAGGTGACGGCCACGATCTTCCGCGCCGGCACCTCGAGATCCCGGATGAGGAATGCGATGCGGTGGGTCAGCACGCGGGTCTTTCCGGATCCGGCACCGGCCAGGATGAGCAGCGGGCCGGCCCCATGCGTCACCGCGGCCCGCTGCTCGGGATTCAGGTCATCGAGGATCGGGTCGGGCGCGGCCGTGCTCACCGTTCGATGGTACGGAGCGAGCGTGACCGGCATGGATGGCGCACGCGCGTGGACGGACGGTGGACAACTCGCGTGACTGGTGGAAAAAGTCGCGCCTCCGGACCGGTTCTTGGTGGATAAAGCCATTGTTCGCTCGGTCGGCATGCGGCTATGTTTCATCGCGACCCGAGGGGTCTGCCAAGGGGAACGGATCCGGAGATTCCATCAACGGAGACGGGCCTCAGGAGCGCAACCGGAGATAGCATCAAAGGCGGTCCGAGAGGATATCGAGGATCGGCTCCACGGCCACATCGCAGAGCTTTGAAGCTGCGGTAGGGCACGGAGGCAGGTCGCTCGGGTCGCTTCTTGTCCGCAGCATCCAGAGGCGTCCGCCCTGCGTACAGTCTGGACATGACGCCCGAGATCCTGCCGGCGGACGACGTCCTCATGGTGGCCCTTGCCGCGAAGGATCTCACCGCCCTGGCCACCCTGTACGACCGCTACGGCCGTTTGGCGTACGCCCTGGCCTACCGGATCCTCGGGGAGAGCGAGGGCGCTGAAGATGTCGTCCAGGACGCCTTCATCTCGGCCTGGCGCGGCGCCGCCGGCTACCGGCGCGAGCGCGGCAACCCCCGCGGCTGGCTCCTCTCGATCGTCCACCACCGGTCCGTCGACGTCCTGCGCCGGAAGACCGCGTTCCGCCCGGCCCCGCTCGAGCTCGCCGAACACCGGCCGTCTGACGAGGACACCGCGGCCAGTGCGGAGCGGAACGTGGAGCAGCAGACCGTTCGGCTCGCGCTGCGGGCGCTCCCCGAGGCCCAGCGCCGGACCATCGAGCTCGCCTATTTCGGCGGGTACACCCACGTGGAGCTCGCGGAGCTCATGGGCGTGCCGCTCGGGACGGTCAAGGGGCGCATGCGCATCGGGCTCCAGAAGATGCGTCGTGCCCTCGAAGGGAGCCGGGCGTGACCGAGCACGTCACGGACGAGCTCGAGCTGTACGCGGTCGGCGCCTTAGGCCCGGGCGAGGCCGATCGTGTCACCACGCATCTAGCGGCGTGCCCGGCGTGTCGCGCGCAGCTCACCGAGATCGCGACGGTCGTCGACGCGCTCCCGGACATGGTCGCGATGCGCGAGCCGCCGGCCGCGCTCAAGCAGCGCATCCTCGCCGCGGCCGCCGTCGAGCTTCCGGCCCCCGTGAAGCGCGAGACCGCCTGGCACTTTCGGCCGGGACGAAGCTGGCTCGCCTTCGGCGGACTGGCCGCCGCGGTGCTGCTGCTGCTTGCCGTGGATCTGAACTCGCTTCGCGAGCTGAAGGTCGCGAACCAGGAACGGGCGGAGTATGCCGGGACGCTCGACAAGGTGTCGCGCGGTGGAAGGACCTGGTACATGGCGGGCCTCGATCAATGGCGCGGCTCCGGTGGCACGCTGTTCGCCCCCGGCAAGTCCGACTCGACCGCGTTCGTCGTCTTCCACGACCTGCAGAAGCTGCAGACCGGCGCGGTCTACACGGTCTGGCTGGTCGATGCCGATGGGCACTGGGTCCGCGGCGCGAACTTCCGTACCGACGGGCAGCCGGTCCAAAGCGTCGAGCTCACCGTCCCGGTGGACGCGTTCTCGCAGTGCGCGGTGACCCTCGAGATGTCCACGGAGGGCAAGCGCGCCGGTCCGCTCGTCATGCAGTCGCGCATCGCTCCCGCGACGCAATAGCGCGACGCAATAGATAGAGACAAAGGGAAAGGGATCCGGTCCATCGAGGACCGGATCCCTTGCCGCTTGAGTCCGCTCGCCTTGCTCGCTGCGCTCGCAGCGACCGGCTAACTCGGCGGAGCCGAGTTAGTAGTCCATGCCGCCCGGGGGCATCCCGGCACCGGCCTTTTCCTTCTCCGGCAGATCGGTGATGAGGGCCTCGGTGGTGAGGATCATCGCCGCGACGGATGCGCCGTTCTCAAGAGCGGAACGGGTCACCTTGGCCGGGTCGATGATCCCGGTCTTCACGAGATCGACGATCTCGTTCTTGATGACCTCGTAGCCCCAGACGTTGGACTTCGTCTCTTCCTGCTTGCGTCGGATCGTCGCGAGCATGACCGCGCCGTCCTGACCTGCGTTCGCGCAGAGCTGACGGAACGGCTCCTCGAGCGCGCGGAGGATGATGAGCGCGCCCGTCTTCTCGTCGCCATCCATCTTCTCGATGTTGGCCTTGATCGCATCCCCGGCGTTGAGCAGCGCGACGCCGCCGCCCGGCACGATGCCCTCCTCGAGGGCCGCGCGGGTGGCCAGCAGCGCGTCCTCGACGCGGTGCTTCTTCTCCTTCATCTCCGTCTCGGTGGCGGCACCGACCTTGACGACGGCGACGCCGCCCGACAGCTTCGCGAGCCGCTCCTGGAGCTTCTCCCGAT
>JANLWM010000003.1:0-8115 GCA_031364525.1 Chloroflexota bacterium
CGCCAGAGCTGCTGGATCGTGATCGCGTTCGACTTGTCGACAAGCGTCACCTTCTTGCGCTCGAGAAGCCGGGCGCGCTCGAAGCCGTAGCGGGTGATGCGTTCGATGCCGCGGCGAGTGAAGACCATGTCCGCGGAGACGCGTTCGTCGGGCGTGCCGGCACCGGTCGTGATCCCCTGACGGCCGTACACGTCCTCGGTGTTCTCGCGCATGATCAGGATCCGGATGTCGTTCTCGGTCCGGTCCTTGAGCGGGCACAGCCTGGCATCGTACAGGATCAGTGGGCGCAGGTTCACGTAGAGATCGAGACCCCTTCGAAAGCCGAAGATGATGTCGTGCTCGAGCAGCCCGCGCGGAGCATCCGGGTGGCCGATCGCACCCATGAGCACCGCCTCCAGGCGCCTGATGGGCTCGAGCGCTTGATCGTCGAAGCGGCGTCCGTCCCGGAGGTATTGCTCGCCCGACCAGTCAAAGGACGTCCGCTCGGTCTGGAAGCCGAACCGGGCCTCGCAGGCATCAAGGACCAGGAGAGCGGCAGCGGTGACCTCGGGACCGATCCCGTCGCCGCCCAGGACACCCATTTTCACGACACGCGAAGGCATGGCTTGATCCTCCATCGGAACTTGGCGGGGCTTGGGGAGACTTGGCGGACTGGACAGCGGATGCTACCGTTCTGGCGATGCGGTCACTCGTCCTTGGCGTCGTCGTTATTGAGCTCCTTATTGGGGGCAGGTACGACGCTGGGAGGAACACCGAGACCGCGTAGCAAGTAGCAGGATCGGAAACACAAGACCTCCCAGACGGGAGGTCTTTTTTGTTTCCGGTCGGAAGGGGAGCACGGTCGTGGAACCACGCAGAGAGCTCGGACGGCGTCTGGCGAGGCTTGGGATGCACTTCGAGGGCGAGCGCCTCGAGCATGCCGAGCAGATCGTCCAGCTCCACGCGCCCCACCACGGATCGCTCACCGATCTCGTGCTCATGACGATCTGCGTCGAGGCCTATCGAACGAGCGACGTCGATCTGCCGGCATGGGTCTGACCACGATGGCCCAGAGCTCCAAGGTGGCGATCCAAGACGCGCAGGCCCTCGAGCTGCGCGGCGCGGACCTCGTCTGGCGCGCGCTCGAGCATGCCGGTGTGGACATGGCCTTCGGCTACCCCGGCGGCGCATGCCTCCCGCTCTATGACGCCCTCCCGGACCACCCGGCGATCCATCACGTCCTCGTGCGTCACGAGCAGGGTGCCGCCCATATGGCCGACGGCTACGCGCGCGCCACGGGACGCGTGGGCGTGTGTGTGGCGACATCGGGTCCGGGCGCCACGAATCTCGTCACCGGTCTCGCCTGCGCGTACATGGACAGCGTCGCGATGGTCGCCATCACCGGCCAGGTGTCGACGCCGCTCATGGGCCGCGACGCCTTCCAGGAGACCGACGTCCTCGGTCTCGTCGGGCCGATCACGAAGCATTCCTACCTCGTGGAGCGGGTCGAGGACATCGAGCCCACCATCCACCGGGCCTTCGCCGTCGCCGCGGCCGGCCGGCCCGGACCGGTCGTCGTCGATATCCCGAAGGACATCCAGCTCCGGACGGCCACCGCCCGTAGCCGACCGGCCGATGCCGTGATCCAACCGCACGGGGCGGACGCGGACGCGCTCGATCGTGCCGCCGCGTTGCTGGCCGGGGCCCAGCGTCCCGTGATCATCGCGGGCCACGGGGTGCGGCTCGCTCGCGCCCACGGCGAGCTCCGCGCGCTCGCGGAGCGCATCGACGCCCCCGTCGTGACCACGCTCCTCGGCATCGGCGCGCTCGCGGAGGATCACCCGCTCGCAGTCGGGATGCTGGGTATGCACGGGAGCGCGAACGCGAATCGGATGGTGAACGAGGCCGACGTCATCCTTGGCGTCGGCCTGCGCTTCGACGATCGGGTGACCGGCAAGATCAGCGCGTTCGCGCCGAACGCGAAGATCATCCACGCGGATATCGATGCGACCCAGCTCGGCAAGAACGTTCCCACCGCGGTGGGCGTCGTGGCCGATGCAGGCGCCGTCCTGTTCGCTCTCGCTGTCCGGCTCGAGCCCACCGCGCGGCCCGAGTGGGCCGGCCGGCTCGTGATGAGCCGGGCGCGCCCTCGGCTCGCGGCGAACGAAGACCGGGTGGAGCTCCCTCCGCGCCTGGTCATCCGGGCCATCCGAGAGGCCGCAAGCGACGACGCGTACTTCGTGGCGGACGTGGGCCAGCACCAGATGTGGGCCGCGCAGCACCTGCGGCTGACGCATCCGGATCGTTTCCTCACGTCGGGTGGCCTCGGTGCGATGGGGTACGCCCTCCCGGCGGCGATCGGCGCGCAGGCCGGCCGGCCGGAATCAGAGGTGTGGGCGATCGCCGGTGATGGTGGTGCGCAGATGACGATCCACGAGCTCGGCACGGCCGTGCAGGAGAACGTGCCGGTGAAGATGGCGATCATGAACAACGGCTATCTCGGCATGGTCCGGCAGTGGCAGCAGATGTTCCACGAAGGGCGGATCTCGCAGACGCCGATCAGCAGCCCGAACTTCGTCAAGCTCGCGGACGCGTATGGCGTGCTCGGCATCCAGGTCGACCGTCGCGCGGATCTTTCGAGCTCGCTCCAGCGGGCCCGAAAGCACAACGGTCCGGTGGTGCTCGACATCCGCATCGAGCGCGAGGCGAACGTGTGGCCGATCGTGCCACCCGGAGGGGCCAACGCCGATCTGATCGAGGAGCCGGCGTCGTGAACGACGACCCTCAGCACACCTTCGAGCTCAGCGTGGATGCCGTCCCCGGCGCGATCGAACGGGTGCTGTCCGTGGTCCGCCGCCGCCACCTCGGCCTCCGTACGTTCCACGCCGAAGCCACGGGCGACCGCTGGTCGATCCGGATCGACGCCAGCGCGCCCCCAAAAGAAGCCGCGTTGGCTCTCGGCCAGTTCTCAGCGCTCATCGACGTCCGTCACGCGCGTCTTGGCGACCACGATCGCATCGCGTCCTAGAACCGAGGAGGAAGAGATGGCCACCATCTACTACGACACCCATGCGGACCCGCGCGCTCTCGCGGGCAAGACCATCGCGGTCATCGGCTACGGCAGCCAGGGTCACGCTCACGCGCAGAATCTGCGGGACAGCGGCCACGCTGTCGTCATCGGCCTCGCCGCCGGAAGCAAGAGCTGGGCGACCGCTGAGAAGGACGGCTTCGACGTCCGGGAGGTCGCGGATGCCGCCCGGAACGCCGACATCATCGTGATCCTGGTCCCGGATCCGAAGCACCGGAGCGTGTACGAGAAGATCGCGCCGTCGCTCGGGCGCGGCCGCACGATCGTCGTCGCGCACGCGTTCTCGGTCCACTTCAAGGAGATCGTCGCCTCACCGGAGATCGACGTCGTCCTCATCGCCCCGAAGGCACCCGGTCACCGCATGCGCGAGCTCTTCGTCGAAGGCAAGGGCGTGCCGGCGCTCGTTGCCGTCCATCAGGACGCGAGCGGCCACGCCAAGGCGACCGCGCTCGCGTACGCACAGGCCGTGGGGTCCACCCGTGCTGGCGTGATCGAAACGACATTCGCGGAAGAGGTCGAGACCGATCTCTTTGGCGAGCAGGCGGTCCTCTGCGGTGGCATCTCCGAGCTCGTGAAGGCCGGTTTCGAGACGCTCGTCGAGGCCGGGTATCAGCCTGAGATCGCGTACTTCGAGTGTCTGAACGAGATGAAGCTCATCGTCGACCTCATGTACGAGGGCGGGCTTTCGTACATGCGCTACTCCGTGAGCGACACGGCAGAGTACGGGGACTACGTCTCCGGCAAGCGGGTCATCGACGCGCGCGTCCGCCAGACCATGAAGGACGTGCTCGCCGAGATCAAGGACGGCAGCTTCGCGAAGCGCTGGATCGCCGAGGCACGCGCCGGCTCGCCGGAGCTCCTCGCGACGCGGGCGAAGGAGCAGAGCTCCCAGCTCGAGCAGGTCGGCCGCTCGCTCCGCGCGATGATGCCCTGGCTGCCGAAGAAGGAATTCGGCCAGCCGGCGACGGAGCCTGCCACGAAGCGCGAGCCCGCGGGCGTGGCGTAATGGACGCCGTGGCGGAATCCTTTGGCGAGCGGATGGCCCGCCTGGGCATGCCCTTCGGTGACGAACAGCTCCGCCACGCCCGGGCGCTCGTCACGCGCTACGGCTTCGTGCCCGAAGACCTCTCCGACATCCAGCTCATGACCATCTGCGTCGAGGCCTACGGCCACCCGGACGCCGACCTGCCGATGTGGATCTGATCCATGCCCCCGCCGAGCGTCCGTCCGGCCGCGATGCCCTTTGCGAAGTACCGGCCGTTCGTCCCGCTCGCCGCAGGGCTGCCGGATCGCACCTGGCCTGACCGAAGGATCGATCGGGCGCCGCTCTGGTGCTCGGTCGATCTGCGCGATGGCAACCAGGCCCTCATCGACCCGATGGATCCTGCGCGCAAGCTCCAGCTCTGGGACGCGCTCGTCCGGATGGGATTCAAGGAGATCGAGGTCGGATTCCCCGCGGCCTCCCAGCCCGATCACGAGTTCATTCGCCTGCTCATCGAGGACGATCTCATCCCGGCGGACGTCACGATCCAGGTCCTGACGCAGTGCCGGCCCGAGCTCATCGAGCGCACGTTCGCGTCGCTCTCCGGCGCGGGTCGCGCCATCGTGCACTTCTACAACTCGACGTCCGCGTGCCAACGGCGCGTGGTGTTCCGCGAAGAGAAGCCCGGCATCACGAAGATCGCGGTCGACGCCGCACGACTCTGCAAGCAGCTCGAGCCGACGCTGTCCGGGACCGCCGTCCGCTACGAGTATTCGCCGGAGAGCTTCACCGGGACCGAGCCCGACTACGCGCTGGACATCTGCAACGCGGTGATGGACGTGCTGGAGCCGGAGCCCGACCGGAAGCTGGTGCTCAACCTCCCGGCGACCGTCGAGATGTACACGCCGAACGTGTACGCCGACGTGATCGAGTGGTTCGGTCGCGCGGTGTCACGCCGGGACGCGGTCATCCTGTCGCTGCACCCGCACAACGATCGCGGCACGGCGGTCGGAGCCGCCGAGCTCGGGCTGATGGCGGGCGCGGAGCGCATCGAGGGAACGCTGTTCGGGAACGGCGAGCGCACCGGGAACGTCGACGTCGTGACCCTCGCGCTGAACCTCTTCAGCCAGGGCGTGGACCCGGCATTGGACATCTCGGACATCGACGCGCTGCGCCGGGTGGCCGAGCACGCGACGCGCTTGTCGGTCCATCCCCGGCACCCGTATGTCGGTGACCTCGTCTACACGGCGTTCTCGGGTTCGCACCAGGACGCGATAAAAAAGGGCCTCGAGGCCCTGCCGGCGGGGTACGCCGCCTGGGACGTCCCGTACCTGCCCATCGATCCGAAGCATGTCGGCCGCACGTACGAGGCGGTCATCCGCGTGAACAGCCAGTCGGGCAAGGGCGGCGTCGCGTACATCATGAAGGCCGAGCACGGCCTGGATCTGCCCCGCCGGCTGCAGATCGAGTTCTCCGGCCGCATCCAGGCGATCACCGAGGACACCGGCACCGAGATCACGCCGGCCCAGATGTGGACAGCGTTCTCGGCCGACTACGTGCCGGTCCGCCCACTGATCGAGCTCCTGACCTATGAGACGTCCACGGTCGAGGCGGGGACCACGCTCGCGGCGCGCCTTCGCGTGCACGGGCAGGACCACGACGTCCGCGGCACCGGGAACGGGCCGGTCGCGGCGCTCGTTCAGGCGCTCCGAGCCGAGTTCGAGCTTCCGCTCGAGGTCCTCGACTTCCACGAGCACGCGGTCGACGCCGGCGCGGACGCCGCGGCCGTCGCCTACGTCGAGGCACGCGACGGCGGCGACGTGACCGCCAGGGTCCGCTGGGGTGTCGGGATCCACGAGAGCGTGCTCACTGCGTCGCTGCGCGCCGTCGTCAGCGCGTTCGCGCGGCTCCATGCGGTCGCGCTGGATGAGAGCACGCGTCGCCGCGCGCAGCCGGTCGCGTGACGGACGCATCCCGGACCAACAGCCGCGTCATGATCGACGGCCCGAACCGCGCGCCCGCGCGCGCGATGATGCGTGCAGCCGGCTACACCGACGCCGACTTCACGAAGCCGCTCATCGGCGTCGCGCACAGCTGGATCGAGATCATGCCGTGCACCATGCATCTGCGCCGGATCGCCGAGTGGGTGAAAGAGGGCATCCGCGAGGCCGGTGGCACGCCGGTCGAGTGCAACACCATCGCGGTCTCGGACGGCATCGCGATGGGCACCGAGGGCATGAAGGCCTCGCTCGTGTCACGCGAGGTCGTGGCCGACAGCATCGATCTCGTCGTACGCGGACATCAGCTTGACGCCCTCGTCGCGATCACGGGCTGCGACAAGACGATCCCCGGCTGCGTCATGGCGCTGGCCCGGCTCGATGTCCCCGGGCTGATGCTCTACGGCGGTTCGATCATGCCCGGCCGCTTCGAGGGCCGTGACGTGACCATCGGCGATGTCTTCGAAGCTGTCGGCGCGCACAACGCCGGGAAGCTCAGCGAGGCGAAGCTCAACGAATTGGAGCGCGTCGCGTGCCCGGGTGCCGGCGCGTGCGGCGGCCAGTTCACGGCGAACACGATGGCCACGGCGTTCGAGGCGATGGGCATCTCGCCCGCGGGCTCGAGCGGCGTTCCGGCGCTCGATCCGCGGCGCGAAGCGGTCGCCCGCGATGCCGGGCGGCTGGTGATGCGTCTTCTCAAAGAGGACCAGCGGCCGTCTCGCGTCATCACGAGGGATGGTCTCGAGAACGCGATCGCCGCCGTCATGGCGACCGGCGGCTCCACCAACGCGGTGCTCCACCTGCTCGCCGTCGCGCGCGAGGCGAACGTCTCACTTGGGATCGACGACTTCGATCGCATCAGCGCACGTACGCCGCTCCTTGCGGACATGAAGCCGTGGGGCCGCTTCACCGGTCCGGACATGGACAAGGCCGGTGGGATCATGCTCGTCCTGCAGCGCCTGCTCGACGCGGGGCTGCTCAAGAAGGACGCGCTCACGGTGACCGGACGGACGATCGGCCAAGAGGCCCGCGCCGCTCGCGAGACGGCAGGCCAGGAGGTGGTGCGGCCACTCGCGACGCCGCTCGCTCCGAGCGGCGGGCTCGTCATCCTCCGCGGGTCGCTCGCGCCCGACGGGTGCGTCACGAAGGTCGCGGGCCACAGCACGCCGACCCGCTCGTACACCGCAAAGGTCTTCGACCGCGAGGAGGATGCCTTCGCCGCCGTTGAGGAGAAGCGGATCTTCGCCGGCGACATCGTCGTCATCCGGTACGAGGGCCCAAAGGGCGGACCCGGCATGCGCGAGATGCTCGCGGTGACCGGTGCGATCGTCGGCGCGGGCCTCGGCGACACGGTCGCCCTCGTGACCGACGGCCGATTCAGCGGCGCGACGCACGGCATCGTGGTCGGTCACGTCGCGCCGGAGGCAGCGAGCGGGGGACCGATCGGTCTGGTCCGGGATGGCGACACCATCACCATCGACGTCGCGAAGCGTCGGATCGACCTCAACGTCGACGGGGCCGAGCTCGCGGAACGCCGTTCGACGTGGCACGCGCCTCAGGCGCGCTACACCCGAGGCGCGCTCGCGAAGTACGCGAAGCTCGTCGGCTCGGCTTCCGAGGGCGCGGTGACCGGTTGACCCAGGCGGCCATCGCGTCCGCCCCGTTGACGGTCGCGGCGGCGGCCGCGGCGATCGCCGGCCGTGTCGAGCGAACGCCGTTCGTCGCGTCACCGGATCTCTCCGCGCTCGCGGGCTGCGAGATCCATCTCAAGCTCGAGAATCTGCAGCGCACCGGCGCCTTCAAGCTCCGCGGCGCGCTGGCCAAGCTGCTCACCCTGGACGCGAAGGAGCGCACTCGCGGTGTGGTGACCGCGTCGGCGGGCAACCACGGATTGGGCGTCGCCGTGGGTGCCGGCGCCCTGGGCATTCCCGCCTGCGTCGTCCTCCCGCGTGGCGTTCCGCTCGCGAAGCTCACCGCGATCCAGCGGGCCGGCGCCGAGGTCGTGATCGCAGGATCGGACTACGACGAGGCGTACGCCGCGGCGCGGGACCTCGCGGCGCAACGTGGCG
>JANLWM010000086.1:0-1992 GCA_031364525.1 Chloroflexota bacterium
CAAGGCCGCTGAGAAGCTGCTCGACGCGGTCGGCATCACCGTGAACAAGAACACCATCCCATATGACCCGCAGAAGGCCGGGACCGCGTCGGGGATCCGCATCGGCACACCCGCGGTCACGACGCGCGGGATGAAGGAGCCGGAGATGGAGCGGATCGGCGCGCTCATCGCCCGGACCCTGCGCGAAGGGAAGGACGAGACGATCGCGAAACAGATCTCCGACGAGGTGCTCGATCTGACGAGCCGCTTCGGCGTGCCCGGCATCAGCCGGATCCCGCGCGAGACGGCCCGGGCCTGACCGACCAGCTACACGTCTCGACCCACCCGCTGGTGCGGGAGAAGGTGACGCGGCTTCGGGATGAGCGGACGCCGCCGCCCGAGTTCCGGCGGCTGGTCCACGAGCTCGGGATGCTCGTCCTGTATGAAGCGACGGCCGACCTTGGGACGGCGCCGGCCGACGTGCGCACGCCGCTCGCCCCGTACCGGGGTGTCCGGCTGTCCGAAACGGTCGGGTTGGTCCCCGTCCTGCGCGCGGGCATCGGCATGGTCGAGGCGGCGCTGCAGCTCATCCCCGAGGCCCAGGTGTGGCACATCGGACTGTTCCGCGACGAACGCACGCTCCGGCCGATCGAGTACTACAACAAGCTGCCCTCGGCCGCCACGGCGCAGGTCTGCCTCGTGCTCGACCCGATGCTCGCGACGGGCGGCTCGTCGGTCGCGACCATCGACATCCTGAAGAAGTGGGGGGCCCTGCGGGTGAAGTACGTCGGGCTCATCGCGGCGCCGGAGGGTGTGGAGGCCCTGAGCGCCGCGCATCCCGACGTGCCGATCCACGTCGCGGCCCTTGACGAGAGATTGAATGAGAAGGGCTACATCGTTCCCGGCCTCGGTGATGCCGGCGACCGCCAGTTCGGCACGAGCTGATGTCGTCGATCTTCAACGCGACAAGCACCTCGACGGTGCTCCTCTTCGCAGGCTCGACCATGCTCGCCTTCCTCTTGGCGCTCCTCCTGACGCCCGTCGTCGGCGCGATCGCACGCCGCTTCGGCCTCATGGATGTCCCTGGCGGCCGCCGCCAGCACCCCGAGCCGATCCCTCGGATCGGCGGCCTCGGCATCGCGGCAGCGTTCGGGCTCACGATCCTGTCGTTCTGGCTCATCGACCGGTTCAACGGGCATCCGTTCCTGATCCCCGAAGAGGTCCGCACGTCGCGCTTCACCCTGACAGCGATCGCCGCGATCCTCGGTCTCGCCGTCGGCCTGCTCGACGACGCGCTCGATCTGCGCGCCCGCTGGCAGATGCTCGGCTACCTCCTGATCTCGGGCGTCATCGTGGCGGCCGGTATCCGCATCGGCTTCGTCAACGATCCGCGCGGCGACGGGCTGATCGACCTCGCCCCGCCCCTCGCCGTGGGCTTCACCGTCTTCTGGATCGTGGGGATGAACAACGCGCTCAACTTCATCGACGGGCTCGACGGTCTTGCTGCCGGCGTCGCCGGCATCGCCGCGCTGGCCCTTGGCGCGACCGCGCTGTTGCCGGCGGTGAACGAGCCGTTCGTGGCCTGGATGAACTTCACCCTCGCCGGGGCGATCTTCGGCTTCCTCGTCTTCAACTTCCACCCGGCCAAGGTGTTCCTCGGCACGACCGGGGTGGCCTTCGTGGGCACGATGCTCGCGGTGCTCTCCATCTTTGGGACCGCCAAGGTCGCCGCGGCGCTGCTCGTGCTCGGCGTGCCGATCATCGACACCTTCTACGTGATCATCCGCCGCATGCTCACCGGTCAGGCACCATTCGCACCGGATCGGGGTCACTTCCACCACAAGCTGCTGGACGTCGGACTCTCGCACCGGCAGGCGGTGCTCCTCATCTACGCGATCACGCTCGGCCTCGGTGCGCTCGCCTTCGTGTCGAGCGGCCGCGCACAGACGTACTCGTTCATCGGCTTGCTCGTCCTGTTCGGTGTCGTCGTGCTCGCGTTGTCTCAGCGCAGCG
>JANLWM010000137.1:0-7727 GCA_031364525.1 Chloroflexota bacterium
GACCTCGCGGAGGTCGTCATGGCCTCGGCGGCCCGGCTCCGGCCGATGGCCGGCACCCGCATCATTCGGGTCGACCTGCCGGATGAGCTGGTCCTGGTCTCCGGCGACGTCCGCCGCCTCGGGCAGGTCCTCGACAACCTCACCGTGAACGCCATCCGCCACGGCGGCGCCGGAGACATCGTCGTCTCGCTCGACAATGAAGCCGGGCGTGCCGTGCTTCGGGTGCGAGACCACGGGCCGGGCATCGCCGCCGCCGAGCGCGACCGGATCTTCGAGCGCTTCTATCGGACCGAGGCGGCCAGAGAGACGACGCCCGGCACGGGGCTCGGCCTCTACGTGAGTCGCGAGATCGCACGACTCCATGGCGGCGAGCTGACCCTTGAGTCGACCGGCCCGGGGGGCACGGTGTTCTGCGTGTCGCTCCCCACCATCGCGGATGCCTGAGGAGGCGCAGGCGCTCACGCCGATCCGGAACTTCACCGGGTGGCCCAGCGGGCCGCTGCACGTCGCGATCGGCGTCTTCGACGGGGTCCATCTCGGTCACCAAATGCTCATCCGCACGCTGCTCGGCAGCGCGCATGCTGCCGGCGCGACCGCGGTCGCAGCGACCTTCGATCCGTTGCCGGGTCAGGCACTCGCCCAGGATCCCCCGGGGTCGACACTCGCGGATGCCCCCGAGCGCGTCACGCTGTTGGAGCACGCCGGCGCGGAGGCGGTCGTCATCTTCACGTTCGACCACGCGTTCTCGCAGCAGACGGCCGACACCTTCGTGGCCCGGCTCTGCACGGCAGGCGACGTGAAGCGCGTCGTCGTCGGCGTCGACTTCCAGTTCGGTCATGGACGCGAAGGTTCCGTGGAGGCGCTGCAGGTCCTCGGTGCGCGCCACGGCTTTGCGGTAACGATCGTCGAGCCGATCTCGCTCGGCGGCGCAGTCGTGAGCTCGACCCGGATCCGCGCCGCTCTGCGGGAGGGCGACCTCAGCACCGCGCAGGCGCTGCTCGGCCGTCCGTACTCCGTGACCGGCACGATCGTCCGCGGGGAGCAGCGAGGTCGTGCGCTCGGCTTCCCGACGATCAACGTGGCCGCACCTGACGACAAGCTCCTCCCGCGCGACGGCATCTATGCGACGTGGGCGATCCTCGGGACGCAACGGTTCCGCGCCGCCTCGAGCCTCGGTGTCCGACCCACCTTCGGCGGCGGTCCGCGCCGGCTCGAGTCATACATCCTCGACTTCAGCGGCGACGTCTACGGTCAGCAGGCTGAGATCGTCTTCGTCGAGCGCCTCCGCGATGAGCTCAAGTTCGAAAGCGCAGACGACCTCGCGCGCCAGATCGCGATGGACGTGGAGCAGAGCCGCCTCGCCCTCCGCTAATTGAGCTACAGCGCCGGCGCGTCGCGCTCCTCGGGCCAGGCGGCGTACGTCCGCCGGTAGTACATGAGCGGCGCACCCGAGAGGACGGCGCCGTCCTCGACCGACGCCAGCAACAGCGAGTGATCGCCGGCGTCGATCTCGCGGCTGAGCAGGCACTCCGCGTACGCGACGCTGTCGTCGGCCAGGATCGGGGCGCCCTTCGCGAACGCCGCAGGTCGCCACGCGACCCCGGTGAACTTGTCCTCATCCTTCGAGGCGAATCGGGTGGCCAGGTCACCGCGATCTGCGGCCAGGAAGTTCACGACGAACGCGCGCGTCGAGAGCAACGCCCGCAGCGTTCGGGAGGTCTTGTCCAGGCTCACCAGGAGGAGCGGCGGATCCATCGAGACGGAGATGAATGACTGGGTGGTGAGGCCCTTCGCCGCGCCGGTCCCATCGAGCGTGGTCACGATGACGATGCCGGTCGGGAACGCGCCCATCACCGCTCGGAACGCGGCCGCATCCAAAGGCATCGGCGAAAGTATGAACCGCTAACGCGCGATGGTGCTCCGAAGCAGGACGCCGTCAGCCCAGTAGACGCCGGTCGGGCCGGACGGCAGGAGATCGAAGGTCGTCCCGAAGCCATACGGCTCGCGACCCGCGGCGACCACGAGCGCGCCGTCGACCACGTCGCCCGTCGACAGCGAGCCGAGCACGCGTCCGTCCGCGAGCTGGTGGGCCGGCGAGGCATGCAGCTCGCGGCCATCATCGAGCATCAGCCGCACGACCTCGTGGTCCGAGGGTGCGGTCATGTTCCCAGTGCGCTCGACCGTCGCGACGACGCGCGCGCCGTGCGAGTCCAACGTCCAGACGCGCATCCCTTCGCGAACGTCCTCGACCGCGACCGATCCATCGGGCGTGGCAATGCGCGTTCCGCGCGCGAGACAGATCGGGCACGGTGGTTGTCCCGTCGGCACCTGCGACCGGACGACGATCGTGCCGCTCGCATCGACCGTCCCATCGACAGCCGTTCCGGAGCTTCCGCCTGTCGTGAACCGAGCGCTGAAGGCATAGACGGCGCCGCTCGGGTCGAGCCGCAGTGCGGCCAGCATCTTCCAGTCCGCGTAGATCAGGACCTTCTGCGCGTGCGTGTACGTGGATGCCGGGGCGATGCCGAGGTGGGCGATGATCGCGCTGAACGTGTCGGCGTCCTTCTGCACCTCGGGGAATCGCTGCTCGGCGGTCGTGTCCGGATCGCTGCGGGCGATCGGGTATTGATCGGGATCGCAGAACCAGACTCGGCCGAAGCGGTCGACGATGCGGTACTTGAGCTGCGCGAGCGTCGGACCTCCGACCACCGGCGGAGTGAGCGTCGGCGACGGGGTGGGCACCGGGGTGACGACGGGGGTCGGCAGGGGCGCATCGCTCGGCCGGGGCGTGGCCGGCAGGGTCGTCCCGGTGAGCGCGGTGGCGCTCGCGATCGGGAGGAGGCTCGGCGTACCGGATGCCGGCGCGCCCGCGAGCCGGTCCCCGCAGGCAGCGGCGATGAGGCCAAGCACGACAACGGCGGCGAGCCTGTGCACAACAGGAGAACGCTGCCGGTCCAGGAAAGTTCCGACCCTTCGCCTCCTATCCTCTGTCCGGGGCCTTAGCTCAGCGGTCAGAGCGGCTGCTTTACACGCAGTTGGTCGGAGGTTCGAGTCCCCCAGGCCCCACCGATGAAAGGATTGACCATGGGTCCGTTACCCGATTGGCTCACTGCGACCCTCGCGTCGGACGCCACCCAGGGCCAGGGGGTCGTCCAGCCTGGCCTCCGTCCGCTCGAACGGGACTGGCGGATCGCCGCCCCGGCGTACGTGATCCAGGCCAGCCACGACGACAATCTTCCGGTCGTGACCGCGCTCGCGAGCGCGCCGACAGGGTGCGTGCTCGTCGTCAGCGGCCACGCCACATCCCGCACAGCGACGATCGGCGACATCATGGCGAGCGAGTTCGCCGCCCGAGGAGCCCTGGGCCTCATCACCGACGGACTCGTTCGCGACGCCAGCGGGATCCGCACGCTCGGCTTCATGGTGTGGTGCCGCGGCACGACCCCGACGGCGCCGCTCAAGCTGTCGCCGGGCCGCGTTGGTGGGGCCGTCGATATCGGTGGCGCGTTCGTCCGGGATGGGGATCTCGTCATCGCCGACGATGATGGCATCGTCATCTGGCCGATCGAACGCGTTGCCGAGCTGCTCGAACGCGCGATGGCGCGTCGCGCGTCGGACGAGGAGCGCCTCGCGCAGATCCGCCGGCGCTAGCTGACGACCATCCACGGCATCGCCGGCAACGGGAACAGCCGGACGTGGCGACCGGCGAGGATCAGGGCGTCGGCGATGCCCTCGAGCCGACCGAGCTGCGTGGCGAAGTAGTCGAGGCGCTCGGCGCCCCGCGCGTCGAGGTCGGCCTGCTCGCTCCCCCGCCGGGCGATGAGCTGCCACAGCTCGAAGTAGTCGCGCGACAGATCGTCGGCGTGGACCGTCAGCTGCGCTTCATACCGGCAACGCGCAAGGCGGACGCTGGCCGTCTCGAAGGTGGTCAGGCGGCCGAGTGCAGCAAGGAAGTCCGCCCGTAGCCGGATCGCCTCATCGCTGCCTGTCGCGGCGCGCGAGCGCCGGTACACCCGCCCGCGGGCCTTCGCCTGGACCGAGAGCTCGCGATGGCGCTCGTCGATACGCTGGCGGAAGCGCTCGCTCCGGACGGCGGTCGTCGTCCATACGACGGGTGCACGAGGTGGCATGTGCTCCGATTATCCTGCGCCGCACACCGTGAACAAGACTGTTCATACGGCTCCGGACGTGAGAACATGAATGAGCCTGACCTCGCCCGCTCGCTCCTGCGGTCCGCGCGGACCATCGCCGTCGTCGGGTACTCCCAAAAGCCTGACCGCCCGAGCAACTCGGTGTCCGCGTACCTCCGGCGGCAGGGGTACCGCGTCATACCGGTGAATCCGCAGCTGCGCCGCGCCACGGTCGACGGCGAGCAGGCCTACGACCGGCTGGCCGACATCCCGAAGAGCGAGACGGTCGACTTCGTCGATGTGTTCCGCCGCGGAGAGTTCCTCGACGATGTCGTGGACGACGCGATCGGCGCCGGGATGACCGCGCTGTGGTTCCAGCTCGACCTCGGGAACCAGCGAGCGGCGTCGCGAGCGGAGGCCGCGGGGCTGCAGGTCGTATGGGACCGCTGCACCGCGATCGAGCATCGCCGCCTCGGGGCTTAGACCTACCAGCGGCTCCGTGGCGTGAGCGCCGCCTCTGTCGTGACGTCCTCGCCGCTGGCGACGCGTGACCAGAACGCGTCGAGCTCGAACCGGGCGTTCGCGCTGCGAAGGGTCGCGATGAGCTCCGCGAACTCGGCGATCCGGTAGGGCTTCGTGTTCACCTTCACGGTCGTGTCACGACCGCGGGCGACGAAGTGCGGAGCTGAGACGCCGGAATGCGCCCCCGGGTAACGCTTCGCGTCGATCCGCTGGAGCGCTCCCACCGGAACACTCTCGCGGTGGGTACCGAACATCGTGCGATACACGAGCTCGTCGCCGACGATGCGCAGGTCGGTGAAGTACAGGTAGTTCACGACGACGAGCGCGTTGAGGGTCAATAGGGCGACCCCGATCGCCGCCATGACCGGGTCGCGGCCGGCGGCGCCGAACACGAGGATGCTGAGCCCTGCCAGCGGGAACAGGGTGTACGAGGGCCACAGGATCAGCATGTCGGGACGGAGCGGCTTCATCCGCGGAGTTTAGGTCGCGTGACGCGGACGTCCGTCATCATGGCTGGCACGGCATTTGCGTCGCAGCCGGCCGTGGAACGTCAGGAGGTCCCGGACAGGAACGGCGACCAGGGCTCTACGTTCAAGGCGCGGTTCGGGCGCGTCGCGACCAAGGTGTCGAACGCCACCGGCTCGGCGTGGACGTTCCTCGCGGCCATCGCCCTCATTGCCCTCTGGGCCGTCACCGGGCCGCTCTTCGGATTCTCGGATACCTGGCAGCTGCTCGCGAACACCTTCACGACCCTGATTACGTTCCTGATGGTCTTCTTGATCCAGAACACCCAGAACCGGGACGCCAAGGCGACCCAGCTGAAGCTCGACGAGCTGATCCGGGCCGTCGACGCCGCCCGCAACGAGTTCATCGATGCGGAAGACGAGCCCGAGGAGAAGATCGAACGCGAAAAGCGGGCGATCCTGTCTGAGAAGCACAGGGCGCCGGAACCCTCGAGCAATGGGGAGCCCGCGCAGCGCCCGCGTCAGTAGCCGAGCGCGACCCCGTATTTCGCTCCCTCGACGCCGCCACGCAGGCGATCTCCGTGGACCGCGATCGCGCCCGGTCGCGCGAAGTTCCAGGTGAGCAGATCGTCCACCCGCAATTCGATGCGATGGCCCAGTTCGGCGAGCGTGCCACGTACGTCCTCGGCGATCCGCGAGTCGATCTGAAGCGTGTCACCTTCGTCGTGGATGCGGGGTCGGCTTGTGGCGTCCTGGGGCCCGTCCTGGTAATCGACCGTGTTCACGATCGTCTGAACGACCGCGCTCATGATCTTCCGTCCACCGGGCGCACCACAGACAAGGACTGGACGGTCATCGCGTAGCACGATCGCCGGCGCGCCCGCCCACAGCACTCGCTTGCCGGGCGCGATCGAGTTGGGTCGGTCCGGCCGGGGATCGAACCAGTACAGACCATTCGTCATGACGATCCCGGTGCCGCGGATCATCATCGCCGATCCGAACGCGCCCCCGAGCGTGGCGGTCAACGAGACTGTCATCCGGTCGCGGTCGACGACGTTCAGGTGCGTCGTCGTGGAGGGGTCCGCCATCGAATGAAGACGTTCCGAGAAGGCGGCTCGCAAGGCGACCGCGATGTCGTGGAGGCTCTCCGGTCCGAGCTGCCGATGGCGGCGGAGGTCGTCACGATCGAGCAGCCCGAGGGCCCGGGCGACCGTCGGCCCGCCGGTCAAGCCGGGCAACGTCAACGCCCGATGACCGCGGTAGTCGAGACCGAGCGGCGGCTGCTCCACCGCTGTGTACGTCGACAGATCGTCGAGCGAGAGGATGCCGCCGGCGGCACGGACGTGGTCGATGATCGCCGATGCGAGCTCGCCTCTGTAGAGCGTCCGGGCCCCCTCACGCGCGATGAGCTCGAGCGAGCGGGTGAGCTCGGGCTGGACGAGCCGGTCGGGGGCCACCATTCCGGTCGCTGGCGCGTAGGGCGCTCCGTTCGGGTGGTAGTAGACCCGCTTGGCCTCGGGATCCCTGAGCAGGCGCGCCGCCTCGGAGGCAAAGACGAGGGTCCCATACCAGTCCATGGCGAAGCCATCGCGCGCGAGCCGGATCGCGGGCTCGAGCAGCCTCGACCACGGCAACTTGCCAAAGCGGCGATGAGCCAACTCGTACGCGGCGACTGCGCCCGGGACCGTTACCGACATGGGACCTTCGTCGTTCGCCTCGTCCTTGACCGACGGCCACCGGTACATACCAGACTGCGCGTCGCCACCCACGAGCTCGAACATGTCTGGCCGGGCGGCGATGGGAGCGCGAGTGGATCCCTCGAACGTCGTCGCCTCCCCGTCGCGCCAGACGACCAGTCCGGCGATCCCGCCAATGCCGCTGCCGGAAGGCGACACCACCGCCAGAGCGAAGGCGGTCGCCAGGGCAGCGTCGAGCGCGTTGCCACCATCGCGAAGGATCTCGATCCCGGCCTCCGCGGCAAGTGGATCCGAGGTGACCATCCCATTGGCGCACTCGGCTTCGGTCCTGGTGAACCGCCAGTCGCTGCGCACCCGATCGTTCATCGTCCCGTCGTCAGACCGTGCTTGTCGCGCAGGCGCGCGACGCTCGCCAGATCGAGCGACAGGCCGTACCGATCGGCGAGCGCGACCATCGCGGCAGGGTCGAAGCGGGCACCGGGGGTGAGGAGCGCGGCCAGCTCGCGAAAGTACTCCTCGAACCCACCGGGACTGATGATCTCGAGCACGCGCGCCGGCTCGGAGCCCGCGTTCCAGAATGCGTGCGCCACGCCACGCGGTTTGAACACGACGCTGCCCGGCTCGGCAATGAACTCGTGCTCTCCGATCTGGACGCCGATGCGCCCTTCGAGCACGAACGAGACCTCATCCTCGCGCGAATGGGTGTGTATCGGCGACGCGAGGGCGTTGGGCTTGAGCGGATGTTCCACGAGAGCGAAGCGGCCGTCACTCCGATCGGCACCGACGAGGAAGCGGACGCCGAGGCCCCCGGCCCAGACGAGCTCGCCCGCGCCGGGCTCGAGCATCCCGGCGTCGGTCATCAGCCTTTCGTCCCGGACGGTGCGACCTCGACGACCGCGGGCTTGCGATCGCCC
>JANLWM010000144.1:0-1793 GCA_031364525.1 Chloroflexota bacterium
GGGTGCCGTCTCCGACGCGTTCGGAGGTTCGCCGCAGCCGTTCTGAGAGCAGCTTCGCGAGCACCCGGTGCAGGATCGGATACGCGCGCGCCGCGCGCTCGAAGCTCGGCGCATCGAGCTCAAGGGTCGTCGTCGGCGTGATCGCGAGCACGGTCGCCGAGCGCGGCAGATCCACCATGACGCCCATCTCGCCGACGATCTCGCCCGACGCGAGCTTCGCGAGCTGCACCGGCAGCTCGTCGCTGCGCCGCTGGCGCTCGACGCTCACCTGCCCATCGAGGATGAAGTGGATCGAGAGGCTCGGCTGCCCCTGGCGCATGAGCGCCTCGTGCTCCTTGAACCGGCGGATGTTGCCGAACCGGATGAGGATCACGAGCGCGCTCGGATCGAGGCTCGCAAGATGCGGGCTCGCCGCGAGGGTCGTGATGAGCTGCTGTTCGCTCAGGTCCGCTGCGATTGACCGATCCTCTGCTCCGTCGCGCGGAGCCGCTCGCTCAGCAGGCGGGCGATGACCCGGTGCAGGATCGGGTAGGCCTTCGCCACCCGATCGAAGTTCGGCGCGTCGAGCTCGAGCGTCTCGCTCGGCACGAGCGCGGTGACGGTCGCCGAGCGCGGGATGTCGATAACCACGCCCATCTCGCCCACGACCGCGCCCGCCTCGAACACCGCAAGGCGCACCGGCTGGTCGTCGGTCCGGCGCGAGCGCTCGGCGCTCACCTTCCCGGAGAGCATGAAGTGGATCGAGGTGGAGGGGTCGCCCTGGCGCATGAGGACGTCGCCGACCTTCCAGATGCGCCGGCGGCCGAGGCGGACCAGGAACATGAGCGCCGTCGGGTCGAGCTCGGCCAGGAGCGGGCTTCGGGCGAGCATCGCCCGGACGTCTTCCTCATTCATCGAGCGCTGAGGGTAGTCCTGCTGTCCGTTATTTGGCGACGGTGAGCACGGCGCTCCCGGTCGAGGGGCCCGCCAGCACCACGACCTGGGCGGTGCCCTCGTTCGGCGGGGCCGCGAAGCTGATCGCGGCGCGCCCGCTCGCGTCGGTGACCGCTGTGCCGACGGCGAAGACCCCCACCTGGAGCGAGACCGTCACGCCCACCTGGGGCGTCGCGCCGCTGAGGACGGTGATGTTCGCGAGCACGAACCCGCCCGGCTTCACGGTCGCGTTCGCGAGAGTCACGATCACTGCCGACCCGGCCGCGGCCGTGGTCCGCGGACTGACGGTCACAGCCAGCTGGGTCTTCGTCTCGTTCCCCGCGCGATCCCGGGCGATGACCGTGATCGGGAGCGCCCCAGCCTGCACGGTCACGGCATCGCTGAAGCTGCCGTCCTGGCCGACGATGACGCTCCGGTCGTTCACCAGCACGACCGCTCCCGGCTCGGCCTTCCCCTCGACGGTGGGCGTGGTGCTGTCGATGGTGGCGCCGTTCAGTGGCTTGCTCACCGCGAGCGGCGGGGCGGTGCGATCGAGGGTCACGGTGAGGCTCGTCGTGGAGATGGTCTCGCTCGCCGGGCCGATGAGCGCGACCACGATGTGGTTCGGACCGTCCTTCAAGGTGAGCGGGACCGCGAAGTGGCCGACCGCGTCGAACTTCACGATCGCGGTCGTGCCGCCCAGCTGCACCTCGATCCTGCGATCGGGGCTCGCGCCGAATGACGGCACGAGCCCTTGAAGGAGCAGCGCCGGTTCCTTCGTGAACTCGGGGACCGCGCCCAGGAGCGGCGCGGTGCCGACCTGGCCGGTCGTCTCGGCGACGGTGAGATCGGTCGTCGCGGTGGGGACCGCGGTCAATGAC
>JANLWM010000145.1:0-6664 GCA_031364525.1 Chloroflexota bacterium
CACCTGGAAACATCACCGCGGCTCGCGCTGGAGAGCAGGTCGGAGCTTGTGCTCTGGTCGGCAGCGCAGGGCCTCTGCATGGCGCTCGAGAGCGATGATCCCTCGTCGGCGGAGGCGTGGGTCGCGCTCATCCGTCTGCACGACCATGGAGAGTCGCCAGAGCGGCAGGACGTACGGGTATTCGGCAGCGTCGCGATGAAGCTGCTTGCCGGCGATCACGAGGGTGCGGCAGCCGATGCCCGACGGGTCCGCGGCATGGAGGAAGCCAAGACGTTCGCCACGATGGTCGGCGATTGGTATTGGCTCGAGGCTGAGGCGCTCCGCCGCGGCGGTCGGGTCGCTGAGTCGCAGCGCGTGCTCGAGGCGGGGATGGCCGAGTACGGGGAGCATGGCATGCACCGCAGCCGTTGGCGCCTCGGGCGCGCGCTGATCCGTTCCGCACGGGAGCAGGGCGATGCCGCGCTGGAAACGCGCATCATCCGTGAAAGCGCGGACTCGCGAGAGGTGATCGCTCGCTCATTGCTCTCGCGCGGGCTCCGGGACGCGTTCCTCCGTGATGACCGGACGCCGCTGCCGGCGCCGGAGTCCGCACCGGTCGGCTAGCTCTCGTGGAACTCCCGGTGGACGGCCTTCACGGCCGTCTCGCGGTCCGTCTCGTGGACGACCAGGGAGATGTTGAGCTCGCTCGAGCCCTGGGCGATCGCGAGCACGTTCACCTTGGCCCGCGCGATCGCGCTGAACAGGCGCGCCGCCACGCCGGGGGTGCCCCGCATCCCCTCCCCCACTGCGGACACGATGGCCACGGGGGCCTCGATCGCGACCTTCTCGACGTCGTGACGGGCCAGCTCCTTGGAGAACATCTTGCGCAACGCGCTCTCGAGCCGCTTCACCGACTCGTTCGGCACGACCAGGCAGATGGAGTTCTCGCTCGAGGCCTGGCTGATCATGAGGACCGAGACCTCTTCGGCCGCGGTCGTGTCGAACACCCGGGCCGCGAAGCCAGGGACCCCGCTCATGCCGGCGCCCTGCACGGTCACCATGCCCAGACCGCCGAGCGATGTGGTGGCCTTCACGACGGTGTCGTCCTTCGGTGTGGAGGCGGCGATGGTCGTGCCGGGCTCGTCCGGCGCGAAGGTATTCAGGATGCGCACCGGGATGCCCGCCTCGACCGCGGGCAGGACGGTCCGGGGATGGATGACCTTCGCACCGAAGTACGAGAGCTCCGCTGCTTCGGCGTAGCTGATCGCCGGTAGAGGCTTCGCGTCCGGCACGATGCGCGGATCGGCGCTGTACACGCCGCTCACGTCCGTGAAGATGCGGCACTCGCGCGCATCGAGAGCGGCGGCGAGCACGGCGGCGGAGTAGTCGGAGCCGCCGCGGCCGAGCGTCGTCGTGACCCCATCCGCGGTGGAGCCGACGAAGCCGGTGACCACCGGGACCGTGCCGTAGCGCATCCGCGGCAGGATCTGGGCGGCAACTCGTTCGCGGGTCAGCTCCGCGATCGGGTTCGCATGGCCGAATGCGTCGTCGGTGATGAGGAGGCCCTCGGCCGACAGTGCCTCGGCGGCGACCCCGTTCGCCGTGAGGGTCGCCGCGACGATCGGAGCTGACACCCGCTCGCCGTACGAGAGGATGGCATCGAGGGAGCGCGGGCTGCATTCGCGAAGGAGCGCGACACTGCGCAGCAGCGCGATCGTCCGCTCGGTCAGGTCGACGACCTCGCCGAGCACGTCGGCCCCGTTCACCCCGAGCAGGTCCGCGATGAGATTGCGGTGTTGCTCCGACAGACGTTCGATGGTGCTCTGTGCGGCCATCGCATCCCCGCCGGCAGCCTGCTGCGACGCCAGCACGAGCGCGTCGGTCGTCCCCGCAGTGGCCGACACCACCACGAGGCGTTCGCCCTGCTCTGCCGCGACGATCTTGACGACCGACGCGATGGCCGGTGGCGACGCCACCGAGGTGCCACCGAACTTGAATACGAGCGGACCGGTCCTGCTCAACGCATCCCCCGCGCGATCGCGATCACGTCAGCGAGTATCGCCGAGGCGGTCGCGTCTCCACCTGCCCCTGGCCCGCTCCACACGAGGGTCGCCGCCATATCCGACTCGAGCGAGATGACGTTCGTCGGTCCACCCGCCCGCCCCTCCAGCGAGTCGGCCGGGACCTCCTCGGGTCCGACGCGGGCCTTCGTGGCCTTCCCGCCGAAGTCCGCGACCGCGAGGTACCGAAGTCGCATCCCACGCGCGGCGGCAGCCGCGGCCTCGGCTGGTCCGATCGACCGAAGCGATGTCCGGCGCACCTGTTCCGGGCGGAAGTGCCGGCCCTCAAGGAGGCTGACGAGGATCGAGAGCTTGTACGCCGCGTCGAAGCCGTCGACGTCATTCGTCGGGTCTGCTTCCGCGTAGCCCTTCTGCTGCGCCTCGGCCAACGCGTCGTCGAACGAGACGCCGTGCTCGAGCTGCGAGCAGATGTAGGTGGTCGTCCCGTTCAGCAGGCCTTTGAGGACCCGTGGCCGGACGGCCTGCAGCTCGCGGAGGCCCCGGATGACCGGGACCGCCCCTCCGACCGCGGCTTCGAAGCGCAGCTCGCGGTGCGCGAGCCGCGCCGCCTCGTGGAGGGTGTCCCACTCCTTGGCGACGACCTCCTTGTTCGCGGTGACCACGTGCTTGCCGCGCTCGAAGGCGGCGAGCTGGAGGTCGAAGGCTGGCTGATGGCCGCCGATGACCTCGATGACCAGACCGATCGCCGGATCGTCCAGGATCGCGAAGGGATCCGCGGTCAGCGGGACATCGCCGGCGTCGCGAGCCTTCTTCGGGTCGCGGATCGCGGCGCCAAGGAGCCGCACGGTGCGGCCCGCCGCAGCATCGATCCGCTTTTGACGGTCCGCGAACGCGCGGCCGACAGCGCTCCCGACGGTGCCGAGACCGAGCAGGCCGACGCCGAGCGGCCTCGCGCTCACGTCGCCACCGGCCGTCCCCAGATGACCGTGGCCGCGTACTCGCGTTCTATGTGCGTCATGCCGTGACGAGCGAACAAGGCCCGAACGTCGTCGTCGAACGCGCCGGTCCGCGCGCCGAGCCGGACGCGGGCGAGCGTGCTCGTGCTGTGCAGGAACTCAAGGTAGCCATCGAGGCTCCGGCGGATCCGCTCAGTCGCTGTTCGCTGCTCGCCCGCGCGCACGAACCGCCCGCTGACCTCAAGGTCGCGCACGAGCTCCGGAAGCTCCTTGTGATGCTCCAGCTCGGAGTAGCGCCTGATGATGTCGATCATCTCGGGCAGCGGGTGCGGGCCGTCCACCATGTCGATGATCGCGAGGACCGCCCCCGCGGCGAGCGCTGACGCGAAGCGCGGCATGACCCGATCGGGGTCCATCCAGTGGATGCTCGCGCCGGCTGTGATCAGCCCATACGGTCCTGAGAGCGCCCCTTCCTCGGCGGTACCGATGATCCAACGGAGCCGGGGGTCGTCGCCGCCCGGAAGCCGGCGACCCGCGCCGATCATCGCGGGGGAGGGATCGAGTGCGTCGACCCGGGCCGCGAAGCGCACGAGCTCGCGGGCGAGCGCACCGCTGCCGGCGCCGGCGTCCAGGACCGTTCGCGGCGCGACGGTCAGACCGTCGAGGATCGCGAACGTCTCGCGCGGATACGGCGCCCGGTAGCGGTACGCGGAGGCAACGTCGGTGTCGGTGAAGACTTCGTCGAGCGTCACCCGACGGCCCGCTCGAGCAGGTCGAGGGCGACGCCGACGCTCGCGAGCCGGTTGCCCGCGCGGTCGAAGGTCCATTGCTTCTTCTGGACGGTCTGGAGCTTCGGCGTGTCGATCGCGATGTAGACGAGCCCGACCGGCTTCCCCGGTGTCGCACCGGTCGGGCCGGCGATCCCGGTGATGCCAAGGCCGATCTTCGCTCCGAGCTTCTCGCGCGCGCCACGCGCAAGGGCGGCCGCTACGACGCCTGAGACCGCGCCGTGCGAATGAAGCAGCTGCGGCGGCACATCCGCGAGAACGGTCTTGGCATCGTCCGAGTAGACCTCCATACCGCCGCGAAAGTACGCGCTGGACCCTGAGTGCTCGCTCAGGATCGCGCCGAGGAGACCGCCGGTGCAGGATTCGGCCACGGCGATCGTGAGCTTCCTCTTGCGGAGCAGCGGATGCAGCGCGGCCATCCGCGCCGCGAGCTCGGGATACGCCGGCGCGTGCTTCGCTCGCGCGGCGGCCGGCCTAACGGGCACGGGTGCGCGCCGCGCCGTCGCGGGCCTTGATCCGCCACCGCTCAGGCACGCCACGGCCGGCGATGGCGAACGAGGCCTTCCACAGGTAGTCGACGCCGGACACGACGGTGAGGGCCACTGCCGCGCTGAGCAGCGAGTAAGCGAGGTAGGCGAGCGGCAGCGACGGGGCCGCGAGCAGGAGCAGCAGCCCCGCCGCCGCAAGCGTCTGGAAGATCGTCTTGACCTTCCCCCAGAGGCTCGCGCCGACGCTGTAGCCGCGGGCCGAGGCGATGGCCCGCAGGTTGGTCACCGCGAGCTCGCGGGCGACGATGAGCACGACGACCCAGACCGGGACGAGTCCCAGGGACTCGAGGGGAATGAGCGTACCGATCACGAGGAGCTTGTCGGCGAGCGGGTCGAGGAACGTTCCGAGCCGGGTCACCTGCCCGTACCGGCGCGCCAGCCGACCGTCGATGGCATCGGTGAGCGCCGCCAGGCAGAAGACCGCGAACGCGATCGTGGCGCTCTGCTCGTCACGAGCGCCAAGGAGCAGCACGATCGGGATGACCGCGAGGACCCGCGCAAAGACAAGGGCCAGCGGCAGGTTGAAGGTCACGGCGCCCTGAAGGAGCGTTCCGTCACCTGCCCCACCTCCCCCATCTTGCCCATGTCCTGTCCATTGAATGACAGGAACGTGACCCCCGCGTTCCCGGTCCGGACCGTGACCGTCTTGCCACTGAAGGTGAGGACCTGTCCGGCCGGGAAGGTCTTGTTCGTCGATGGCACCTGGGCCCCGTCCACCGTCGCGAGGAGGTATGCCTCACCTCCCGTGATCCGGACGGTCACCACAGCGGCCGTATAGGTAACGGCGACCGACCGGGTCTCCTGGACCTCACCGCCGGTCGCGGTCTTCGCCGCGACCCGGACCGTCTGCGGTCCGGCGATGAAGTTGACCGTCACCGCGAACCGCAGATCGGTGCCGATGGTCGCGGCCGCGCCGTTGACGGTGACGCTCGACACGGATCGGTCGACCCGCCCCGAGACGGTCACCGGGGCGTTCGTGTAGGTCCCGCCGTTCGCCGGCTGCTCGACGATCAGCTGTGGAGCCGGCGGATCGTTCGAGACCGGGACATTGAGCTGGATGGTCCGCGACGCCTGGGCGAGCTTGCCCGCGGGATCGAGGACCTGGACTTCGATGTGGTTGGGTCCAGGCTTCAGCGACACCGTGACGCTGAACGTTCCGTCACGTGCGGGGCGGATGTCGTTCAGCGTGTCCTGGCCGGGAGATACGCGAACGGTGATCCGGCCGTCGGGGTTCGTGCGGCCCTTGACGACGTACTCGGCGGCCTGTGAGACCGCATCTCCGGGCGGGTCGGTGATGTCGACGTGCGGCGCGACCGCGAAGTTCGTGAATTGGTAATAGACGTAGCCGATGAACAGGAGGATGCCGGCCAGCACGACGACCGGGACGAGCACCGTCGGCGTGAAGATGAAGCTGCGCTTCACGAGGGGCTTCATCGGCGCAAAGGAGCGCGCCGGCTCGCTGCCGCCGCGCTCGCCGGTGTAGAGCGCGAGCATCTCTTCGGCATCGAGGTCGAGGTAGCCGGCGTAGTTCCGCAGAAAGCCCTTCGTGTAGACGGTCCCGGGGAGCGACTGATAGTCACCGCTCTCGATGGCCAAGAGGAACTTCTCGCGGATCCTGGTGTCCTCGGCGGCCTGCGGCAAGGTCACACCCATTGCCTCGCGCTGAAGGCGCAGCGCGTCGCCGAGGCGGGCCATCTAGCTGTCGTCGGCCGGGCTCGCCGATGGGCGCGCCCCGTAGACCTGCCGCATCTTGCCTGGACCAACGGATGGGCCGACGACGCCTTCCTGCTCCATGATGTCGATGAGTCGGCCGGCGCGGGCGAACCCGACGGTCATCTTCCGCTGCAGCATCGAGACCGACGCTTGCCCGGCGCGCCGGACGATATCGACGGCCTCCTCGTAGCGGTCATCCTCGATATCCGAGTCGCCACCGTCCTCGCGCTGCTTGGCGCGATCCTGGTCCTCGAGGATCTCGAGCTTGTACTTCGGCTCGCGTTGCTGCTTCCAGTGACGGGTCACGGCCTCGATCTCGCGGTCCGACACGTAGACGCCCTGCGCGCGGATGGGCTTCGGGACGTCAGGCGGGAGCACGAGCATGTCGCCGCGACCGAGCAGCTTCTCGGCGCCGGTCATGTCCAGGATGGTCCGGGAGTCCGTGCCGGACGCGGTGGCGAAGGCGATCCGTGCCGGGATGTTCGCCTTGATCAGACCGGTGATGACGTCGACCGACGGCCGCTGGGTGGCGACGACGAGATGGATCCCCGTCGCCCGAGCCAGCTGGGCGAGGCGGGTGATCGCCTTCTCCACCTGGATCGGCGCCGACATCATCAGGTCAGCGAGCTCGTCGACGATGAGGACGATGTACGGCACCC
>JANLWM010000147.1:0-2380 GCA_031364525.1 Chloroflexota bacterium
ACAAGGTCGCGCTCGACAAGAAGGGCAAGCTGCGCGGTGAGCCGGAGCGGGTCAAGGGCCAGTACAACATCTACGACTCGATCCCCGGGATGCGCAAGTACAGCCCCATCTGGCAGTTCAACTATGTGATCGTGCCGCGCGACTACGAGGCGAATACCCTCCGCTCCGAAAAGGATTGCCTCAAGAGCGGCTACGAGATCCAGCGCAGCACCGTCTTCGAGAACTGACCCCTCATCTAGACCCCACGGTCGTGGGTTGAAGCGTTCGGCGCGATAGCCTTGGGGAACGCCGCCCTAGCTCAATTGGCAGAGCAACGGTTTTGTAAACCGTAGGTTCCGGGTCCGATTCCCGGGGGCGGCTCCGAAGCGACGGTCGCTAGCGTCCGCGCTCGTACCAGGCCAGCACGCGCAAGGCGCGCAGGGTGTTCCAGCGGCTGGGCCGGCCTTCGCGTTCGTCCATGTCGAACGGGAGATCGCGGAGGCGAGCGTTGACCATCTCGCTCTGGTGAGGGTTCTCGAGCGGCCATCGGCCCTCGGCATCACATTTGGAGCGCACGAGGTCGATGGCCTCGGCCAGGCGCGCATCGGGCCTCACGCCCGCCGCGCGCAGGTGGTCGAGCCCGCGCAACGCGTCGTAGTGCCAGCCGGTCGGGAACGAGAACAGCGTGAAGGCCGGTTCGATCAGCTCCCCGTTCGACAGCCGGCGCAGCATCCGGCGTTCCAGCAGGTACTCCTGCCCGCGCTCACGCGCAGCGGTCAGGTCGCTTGAACCGCCGGACGCTCGCTCGTGCTCCAGAAGACCTTCGAGGACGTTGATCGTCGTGTGAAAGGATCCGCGGGTCGAGCCATTCTCCTGCTCGCAATTCCACCCGCCGTCAGCCATCTGCTCACCGAGCAACCGCTCGACGAGGCCGGTCATGTCCGTGCCGAAGTACGAGCCGATCGCCACGACGCGCCCGTTGATGCAGGGCTCGACCTCGCCCGCGAACAGCGGCGTGCCGTGCCAGGGGCCCCGGGAGTGCCACGTCGCGTTGTCGCGCACGAGGCCCATCGCGTTCCGCGCCGCATCGCTCGATGCGTCGAGGCCCATGTCGGCCAGCATCATCAAGGCGAGCAGCGAGGGCCACTCCGGATCCGACGCGCCGGTATCCCAGAGCCCATCGTCCCGCCGGAGTGCCAGCAGCTGCGCGCCCCAGCCCTCCGTGGCAACGCGGGCACGCTCTGCGGCGACCTGGTCGGCCGGTGCATCCGTCAGGTCACGCAGCGCCTGCCAGCGGATCCCCGGGTCCGCAGCGAGCAGCCAGTCCAGCGCGTTCATTTGGGCAGACCCCCTTGGCGACATGGGTAGGCTCATTCAGATGCGTTACGCGATCGGCCTCCTGTGCTCGCTCGCGCTCCTCTTCGGAGTATCGGCCACGGGCGCCGCTGCTGGGACGGTGGGATGCGGCCGTGTGACGACCTTCGTCGCCCCCGATTCTGCGAGTGCCCTCAGCAGCGGAGATGGGTGGGTGATCTACGCGAAGCCGGACGGCACCTCTGACAAGATCATCATCCGGTCGGGAGCCCTCTCGCCGAATGGCTCCATGGCGGGATACGTGTGCCTCGAGCTTGATGGCTTCTACTTCGCAGGCGTCCTCGCGCCGGGCGGGCCGGGCTACATCCCGGAGCCGGCGAACTGGGTGACCGGGACGGGCGTGTACTGCGGAACGGTCGCGGTCAATCCGTTCAGCTCGGGCCAGCTGTCTGGACCGACCACGTTCCAGCTTGCTGGAGGGCTCAGCGCATACAGCCTGGGGATCTTCAGGGTCCCCGCCTCGATCACGCCCCCGAAGATCGGCAGCCACCTCTGCGGTCGATTCGAGGTCGGGGGCCCGAGCCAGCTGGTGGCGCTGCTCGCCGCTGGCGACCCGGGATACATCGCCGCGGGTCTTCCGAACACGAGCACCTCCGCGTCCGGCACGACCTCGACGCCGCTGGCCGGCGCATCGCGCGCCGCTGTCCTGAGCATCCTCGTCGTGATCGAGCTTGGCCTGGTCGGACGCACGCGCCGGGGTTGGGGCAGAGGTCGATGACCACACTCGAGAATCGGCGCAACACCGCTCTCCTTGTGATCGACGTGCAGAACAGCGTCGTTGCGGGGGCTCACGAGCGCGACGCGGTCGTCGCGAACGTCGGCAGCCTGGTCGACAAGGCGCGGCGGGAGCAAGTGCCGGTCGTGTGGGTCCCGCACTCCGACGAGAACGTAGCGCGGGGAAGCGACGGGTGGCGGATCGTCCCCGAGCTGGCTCCCACTGACGCCGAGCCGCTCGTGGAGTAGAGCTACGGCGTCTCCTTCGTGGGCACCACCCTCGAGACCGTGCTCTCGGGTCTCGGGGTCGGGC
>JANLWM010000167.1:0-5264 GCA_031364525.1 Chloroflexota bacterium
GCGGGGCCGTTCGGCAGCCACATGTATCACTCACACCACAACGCGACGGAGCAGGTCGGCCTGGGAATGCTCGGACCGCTCATCGTGATGCCGAAGAACAGAACGGTGGACCCGTCCTATGACAAGGACGAGCTCTTCATCCTCAACGACGCCCTCGGCGGGTTCACCATCAACGGGAAGGGCTTCCCGGCCACCGCTCCGTACACCGCAAAGCTCGGGCAGCGGATCCGCTTCCGCTTCATGAACGAGGGGCAGGGGATCCATCCGGTGCATCTGCACGGACTGACCTTCGAGGTGTTCGCCCGCGACGGGTACCCGCTCGGGTCCGCGGCGTTCAAATGCGACACCCTCAACGTCGCGCCGGGCGAGCGGTGGGATGCGATCGTGGTCGCGGACGCCGTCGGCGCGTGGGCTTTCCACTGTCACATCCTCGGACATGCCGAGGGCCAGACCGGGATGTTCGGAATGGTCACTGCGCTCATCGTGTCGGCCTGACCCCGCGACGGTTCATCGGATGGCAGACCTTCTTATCGTTCGGTGGAGGGTGGCGTAGCCGCCGCGCCCACCGGCGCCCCTCACCCCCGGTGGCTCATTCGGCCCACGGCGCACCGGCGGGCTTGCCCAGAAGGTAGCCCTGTCCGTAGGGGATGCCCAGCTCGATGAGCGTCGCGAGCTCCGTCGCAGTCTCGATCCCCTCCGCAACGACGCTCGCGCCCGTCTTCGTCCCGAACTGCGCGATCGAAGCCGCCAACGCGCGCCGCGAGGGATCGGTATCGATGTCGCGGACGAGCGTGATGTCGAGCTTGATGATGTCCGGCCGGAGCTGGACGATGTGCCGCATGCTCGCGAATCCGGCGCCGACGTCGTCGATCGCCAGCCGCGCGCCGCGCCCGCGGATATCCGAGAGCGCGTCGCCCAGGCGTGCGTAGTCGTCGATCGGCGCCTCTTCGGTGACCTCGAGCACGATCCGGCCGAGCGGCAGGTCAGCCGCCAGCCCATCGAGATCGACCCGCCCCAGGTCATTCAGCACGCCCGGCGAGAAGTTCAGGGAGAGATACGTGTCTGGGGGCAGCTGATCGAAGCGCTGCATCGCCGCGCGGACCGACGCGAACTCAAGCTCGGCGCGAAGTCCGGCGATCTCGGCGTCTCCGAACCAGCGGAGCGGGTTCCGGTCCGGCGGCGGGAAGCGCGACAGCGCCTCGAAGCCCACGGTGCGCCGCGTGGCCAGGTCGACGATCGGCTGGAAGACCGGTTCGACTCCCTGCTGCGAGATGAGGTCGGTGATCCGGGCCCGCACCGCGGCGTGCAGATTCACTTCGGTCCCGACCTCGCCGAGGTACTGACCGACGAGCCCGGCGTACAGGCGAAGCGATTCGACCTTGCGCTCGTCGAGGTCCGGCCGAGCGGTGTGGCTCATCACACAGAGGCTTCCGTAGGTACTCCCATCGGGCAGCACGATCGGTACACCGAGATACGCCCCGATCCCCGCCTTCGCCGTCGCACGCATGTCCTTCACGAGCGGGTCGTTGACCGCATCGCAGATCAGCGATGGGATCTCGCCGTTCACCATTCGCCGGCAGTAGGTCTTCTCGGCTGGCACCGTGCCCGCGACCGCGAAGCCGAAGGAGGCTCCGTCGCCCTCGAGGAAATGGAAGACCTGATCATCGGAGAGCTCCGCGATGTAGGCGACATCCATACCGAGCTGATCACCGATCGAACGAAGGAGCCGACGCACCGCCGCCGCGCTCTTCAGTGGCACGCTTGGATCCGGCGACGGAGCGATCGCCGGTCGGAGGTAGCGCTCAAGATCCAGCGGACCGTTCGTCGCGCCCGTTCCGCCCGACCGCTCCACTAGACGGGCCGGGCCCCTCGCCCGCCGGTCATGAACGACGCGAGATCGACCTTCGCCTTGCGCCGGACAGCGGTCCGAAGGAACGGGGTCCAACCAGCGAGGAGTCCGACCAGGCCGAACGCCTGTCGTGACCAGCGCCAGAACGAGAACCGGTCCACGTGTTCGACCACGAGCCCGTTCTCGAAGCGGAAGCGGGCGTGAATGTCGTTGACGACCCGCTTGCCGGTCCGGGCGAACGTATATCGCGCGATCCAGTGGGCCGTGCCGGACGTGCCGTTGGCCTCGTGTTCCGGCAGCTCGATGTGCAGATCCGAACCCGGGCGGCTCGTGAGCATGCGCCACATCGCTCCGGCCTCGGCGCCGGTCAGCGGCCCGAAGACCGGGTCCTCGAACCGCGCGTCCGCCCGGTACGTCGCCGCCATCGAGCCGCCGTCGCGCGCGGCGAACGCGGCATAGAACCGTGCGATCAGGGCCTTGTTCTCGTCAGCCGCGCTCATCGCGTGGCCAGATCCCACTGAAGCGTCGCGCCAGCGGTCGCGTTCGTGATGACGGTGCCATCTTCGACACGGAAGTCCATTCGCAGAGAGTAGGCGTCAGCCGGCACGAGCTCGCCTTTCGCGTCGCGCCCGTCCCAGGTCACGGTCGTGGAGAGCGACTGGCCGGCCCTGACCGTCACCGGTGTTACCGCGAGCGTCGCGACGAGTACCTCCGCGGCCGAGCCGCGCTCGCCGATGCCGCTCGCGAGGATGCGGGCCGCGACCGGCCCGATGATCGTTCCGCGCGTTGCACCGATCCGCATCGAGATCATCGCGCTCGAGCCGATGACGAACGAGGGGCGGATCGTGACGTCGATCCTGCCATTCGAAAGTGCCGTCGGGATGACGAATGTGACCGCCTGGCTCGGCGTGACGGTCACGGGCGCCAGTGGCGGCGCGCAGCCGGCCACGAGACCCCCTATCGCCACCGCCAAGAGCGCTCGCAGCACCGCCACATTGTCGACGTTCATGCTGCCGGGCCGCCCGGTCGCCGAGCGACCGGGCGGCGGAGATGGCCTGCTCCTTGCTTCGACTTCTGCAACCTGATCTAAAGGAGACGCATGACCATGGGCGACAAGAAGCAAGAGACCATCACCAAGTACCTCGGTGACATGAAGTCCGTCGTGAGCCACGTGCACACGGCAATGGAGCGGCAGAAGGACGAATTCAAGGACAAGCCCGACGTCGCACAGGCGATCGCGCGCATCGCGCTCAGCCTGAAGCGTCAGGACGACGCGATCGGCGCGCGTCTCGAGGCACTGGGCGGCAGTCCGACCCATCCGGTCAAAGAGGTCGTCTCGGACGCGCTCGGCGTCGCCGCCGGTCTCTACAACAAGGTCCGCACCGAAGGCGCGGCAAAGGGCCTGCGTGACGACCACGTCGCCCTCAACCTCGTGTACATGAGCTATGTGACCCTCCACACGACCGCGGTCGCGCTCGGCGACGGGGAGACGGCGGGGCTCGCGAAGCGCTCCCTCGTAGAGGTCGCGAAGTTCGTGACCGACGTCGATCACCTCGTCCCGCCGACGGTGTTCACGGAGCTGCAGGACGGCGACCTTGGTCCGCTCGATGGCACCGCTCCCCAGCAGACGCTGTCCGCGATCAGCGAAGCCTGGGTCGGGCCCGCGCAGACCGAACGGTCGGCCGGCGGGTCGATGGCCGGGCGGGCCTAGGTACCTACGCGCCTGGGACGTGCACGGAGAGGACGTACTCACTGTGCGCGTCCCAGGCATCACCTGCCCACGTGGACCAACGTTCGGCGAGCGTGAGTCCGGCGTCTGAAGCGATGCGGTCGTAGCGCGCGACGTCAAGCAGACCGGGCTGCAGCTGGAACCCGGCGATCATCCGGCCACCCGGCGCGAGATGTCGAGCGAGGTTCCGAAGGACCGCGCCCTCCGAGCCCGGCGCCACGAAGATCATCACGTTACCTGCGAGCAGGATCACGTCGAACGTTCGTCCCAGCTCGATCGTCGCAAGATCCCCGCAGACCCAGGTGAGCTGGGGCGCCTTTCGTCGCGCCGTCGCGAGCATGTCGTCATCGATGTCGACCCCGACGACCTCGATGCCCCGGCGGGCCAGCTCTCGGGCGACCCGGCCCGTCCCGCATCCGGCATCGAGCACGGAGCCCGGCGCGAAACGCATGACGAAGTCGGCCTCGCCGTGCACGCTCTCGCCCGCGGCCGCGCGCCGCTCATAGCGGGCGTCGTACTCGTCGGCGGACGCCCGAGGCGTTCGGAGCCACCGGTTCGCCTTCTGTCCGTCGCTCCCGGCCTCACTCACCGCGGCAAATGTACGGCGCATCCCAGGTGGCCCATCCTGTGCAGCGGATCGCGCGACAGACAAAGGGAGATGTTCATGAGCAGCGACCCGCTTCGTGGCAAGACCCTGCGCTTCACCTTCGACGACGGCCCGATGGCCGGAAAGACCTACGACCATGCCTTCGGGACCGATGGCACCGTCACCTGGACCGACGCTTCGAACGGCGCCGCCAAGGTCGCGAACGCCGCGCCGGATCCCGAGAGCACCGCGAACTATGAATTCGAGCGGGTCAACGCCGATGTCTACGTCGTCACCTATCTGTCGAAGGCCGGCTACACACTGACGAGCGTGGTCGACACCAGGACCGGAAAGCTCGTGAGCTTCGCGTCCAACGAGAAGTCGCTGAGCGTGCAACACGGCAAGGCCGAGGGCCCGAAGGCCGCCTAAACGACGAGGTCGGGGACGAGATCCCCGAGCGACGGCGCGCCGACCAGCGCGAGCGCGAGGTCGAGCTCGGCGCGCAGCAGCTCGACCACCCGCTGGACTCCGCCGGCACCCCCGACGGCGAGCCCGTAGAGCTGCGGCCGGCCGATCGCCACTGCGTCGGCCCCGAGCGCCAGCGCCTTGAGCGCGTCCGTTCCACGGCGGATGCCGCCGTCCATCACGATCGGACAGTGACCCGCGACGGCGGCAACGACGTCGACCAGTGCGTCAAGCGTCGCGATCGTGTGATCGAGCTGCCGTCCACCGTGGTTCGAGACCCAGATCCCGTCGACCCCCCGATCGAGCGCGCGGCGCGCGTCGTCCCCGCGTACGATCCCTTTCAGCAGGAGCGGTACGCCACCCGCGGCCTCGCGGATCCAGGCCAGGTCATCCCAGCTGAGGCTGGCGCTCGCGATCGGACTCGCCCAACCCCGTGAGCGGTCTTCGCCCGCCCCCTAGGCTGTCCGCATGCCTGCCGAGCACCACGTTGACCCGACCCGGCTCGAAGTCGCGGCCTGCATCGATGCTGCGGCCACGGCGCTGGCCCGATCGAGGGCTGCGGCACTCGATGCCTCCCACGAGCTGCTGGCTCACTACGCCGACACCGGTGATGCTGCGACCCAACGCACGGTCGA
>JANLWM010000215.1:0-12590 GCA_031364525.1 Chloroflexota bacterium
AGCTCGCCGGCCTCCCCCACGACGTCACGGTCGCCGGTCTCGAGATCGACGAGGCGGCTTTCGGTGTCGGGGAACGGCAGACCGATCGTCCCGATCCTGTTCTTGGCGTGGTCGAACACGGGGTTGCAGTGGGTGACCGGCGATGCCTCGGTCAGCCCATAGCCCTCCACCAGATTCCCACCGGTGAGCTCCCGGAACTTCGTGGCGGTCTGGAGCATGAGCGGAGCGGACCCTGAGATGCACGCGACGATCGATCGAAGGTCGTACTTCTGCGCCAGCGGCGAATTGATGATCGCGTTGTAGATCCGCGGCGCGCCATGGAAGAGCTTCGGCTTGTAGGCCTGGGTGTCCTTGAGCACGTGCTCGAGGTCGAGCGCAGGCTCGAGGATCATCGCGGCACCTGACTGCACCGCGAAGTTCATCACGGTCGTCAGCCCGTACACGTGGAACAGCGGCATGACCGCCATGACCGCGTCCTGCCCATCCTTCAGGGCCTGCCCGAACCAGGCCTTGCACTGCATGGTGTTGGCGACCAGCGCCCGATGCGAGAGCATGGCTCCCTTCGAAGTGCCGGTCGTGCCGCCGGTGTACTGAAGCAGCGCGATGGCGTCCGGGTCGACGTCCGCGGCGCTGTCGTCGCCCTTCATCTTGAGGACCTGCTGGAACGCGACCGCGCCGGCGTCGCCCGCGAACGGCTGGCGATGCCCGTCCTTCTTCTCTTTCGCGATCGTGAAGAGCGTGCGGAGGACCGGCGGCATCTCCTCCTTGATGTTCGTCACGATGACATTGCGGATCTTCGTGCCTGCGCGCGCCGCCTTTACCGCCGGATAGACGCGTGACAGCACGACGATCGTCTCCGCGCCCGAGTCGATGAGCTGATACCGAAGCTCCGGGGGCGTGTACAGCGGGTTGCACGGCACCACGACCGCGCCGATACGGAGGGCGCCGAAGAACGCGATCAGGAACTGCGGGCAGTTCGGCAGATCGATCGCGACGCGGTCTCCCTGCTTGACGCCCAGCGCGCGCAGACCGGCTGAGAACCGCTTCGTGTCCTTCATCAGCGAGGCATACGACCGCTTCGCGTTGTAGAAGATCGTCGCCGTCGAGCCGGGATAGCTCTCCACGGCGTCTTCGAGGAGCGCGTGCAGCGGTACCCGTGGGTAGTCGAGCGACGCCGGCACGCCGGCGTCGTAGTTCGCCGCGTGCTTGGGCGACAGCGTTCCCGCCCTGGCTTTGACCGCGATGCGCTTAGCCACGTCCCACCTCCGCTACGCCTTGAGAAGCTCCTCGGCGATGATCATCCGCTGGACCTCGCTGGTCCCTTCATAGATCCGCAGGATCCGGGTATCCCGATAGGCCCGCTCCACCGGGGAGCCCTTCATGTAGCCCATCCCGCCGAAGATCTGGAGCACCCGATCGACCACCCGACCGGCCATCTCCGATGCGTAGACCTTGACCATCGCGGCCTCGGTCGAGGCGCGCTTCCCGGCGTCGAGCTTGGCCGCCGCGTCGTAGACCATCAGGCGAGCGGCGTGGATCTCGACCGCGGAGTCGGCGAGCATCCATTGGATCGCCTGATTCACGGCGATGGGCTTGCCGAACTGCACGCGCCGCTTGGCGTGCGCGATCGCGAGCTCGAGCAGGTACTGGCTGGAGCCGACCGCGCCCGCCGCGAGCGACACGCGGCCGATGTCGAGCGCGCCCAGCGCCGTCTTGAAACCGGTGCCCGCCGTGCCGCCGAGGACGTTGGCGTCAGGCACCTCACAGTCCTCGAAGACCAGCTCGCCCGTGTAGCTCCCGTGAAGGCCCATCTTCTCGTCGACTCGTCCAACGCGGAAGCCCTTGAAGCCCTTCTCCACGATGAACGCGGTGATGCCGCCGCGCGCACCGAGCGCCCGATCGTTCGAGGCGTACACGACCACGACGTCGGCGATCGGGCCGTTCGTGACCCAGATCTTGGTGCCGTTGAGCAGCCAGCGGTCACCCTGCTTCGTCGCGGTCGTCTGGATGGAGGCGGCGTCGGAGCCGCTCGACGGCTCGGTCAGCGAAAATGCCGCGATCTTCCGGCCGGCGGCCAGATCCGGCAGGTAGCGCTTCTTCTGGTCCTCGGTGCCGCCAAGGAAGATGGACATCGATCCGATCGAGGTGTGCGCCCCGATCAGGTTCGAGAACGCCGCCGACGTCCGGCCGAATTCCTCGAGTGCGGCGCAGTAGCCCAGGTCACCGGCTGCGGCACCGCCGTATTGCTCGGGGAACGGAAGCCCGAAGAAGCCGAGAGCGCCCATCTCCTTCATGACCGCGTCCGGGATCTTGTCGTCCCGCTCCACCTGCTCCTCGATCGGCTGCAGGCGACCCTCGACGAAGTCGCGGACGGTGCGCTTGAGGAGGACGAGCTCTTCGGGCAGGTCGACGTTCACGCGGGCAGCCTAGACCTCGGCCACGTGGATGGCGGCGATGCCGAAGGTCAGCCGCTCGTACGCGACTCGGATGAAGCCCGCGTCGCGCAGCATCTCGGCCAGGCGCGCGGCCTCCGGGAACGGACGCAGAGACCGGGGCAGATACCGGTAGGCCTCGCGATCGCCGCCGAGCAGGGCCGCGACAGCCGGTGCGACGCGATCGAAATAGAAGGAGTAGAGACGCGCGAAGGTCGCGTGCGGCGGGTGCGACAGCTCCAGGATCACCGCTCGACCTCCTGGGCGGAGCACCCGGCGGAACTCGGCGAGGGCCCGCCCGAGGTCGCCGACGTTGCGAACGGTGAATCCGGTCACGATGCGATCGACGCTCGCATCGGGCAGGGGCAACGCCTCGGCGTTCCCGACCAGGGTCCGGATGCGCGTCCGCTGCTCCGCAGAGCTGCGGCGTGCAAGCACCGCGAGCATCCCGGGCGAGAGGTCGATGGCGATCACGAGCGCGCCTCGGGCCGCGGCGGCGAACGAGAGATCCCCCGTGCCGGCGCCAACATCGAGGACGGCATGTCCCCGCTCGATGCCGGCGCGGACGAGGGCGCGGCGACGCCAGCCGATGTCCGTCCCGAAGGACAGGACGCGATTGAGGAAGTCGTAACGGGCGGCGATGCGATCGAACATCACCGCGATCTCGTGATCGTGCGCCTCGCTCGTCACCTTCAGAACGGTACGCTGTCTCACATCGGCACCGCCCTGTTCATCTACGCGCACCCCGACGACGAATCGTTCGTGTCCGGCACTCCGCTGACACTTGCGGCGGCCGGTCACACGACCGCGCTCCTGACGCTCACACGCGGTGATGCCGGTCTGTGGCTCGGCAAGGCGCAGGGCGCGTGGTCCCGGCCCGAGCTCGCTGCCGAGCGTGCCAAGGAGTGGGCCGCGGCCGTCGAGTGCATCGGCTACCGGTGGTCACGGCTCCTCCGGTATCCGGACGGCGGTCTGCGGGACGCCCCGGCCGAGGTGATCACGGCCGATATCGTCGCGGCGATCCGCGAGGTCCGGCCCGACATCGTGTGCACATTCGGACCGGAGGGCGCGGGAAGCGAGCATGACGACCATCGTTCGGCGTCCTACTTCGCCGCGCGTGGCTTCGCCCGCGCGGCCCTGGCCGATCAATATCCGGAGCGCGGGCCGCTCCATGTCGCCCGCCGGTTGTTCTTCAGCGCAACGCCGTACGTCATCGACGCGCCGGCCGCCGTCGGCGCCGTGACGCCGACGCACACGATCGACGTCTCCGCGTTCGAGACGCGGAAGGCGGCGGCCTTCGAGTGTCACAAGACCCAGCACAAGGACCGCGACTTCTTCTACGAGCTGCTCAAGCGGCGCCAGGGCAAGGAGTACTTCCACCTGGCGATCGACCGCGGCACCCCGGCGCCGGACGCCGGCGACCTCTTCGGACCGTAGATAGATGTCGACGCTGGCGACCCTGCCCCTCGTCCTCTGCGTCATCATGATCGAGCTCGCGATCGGCGGTGCCTTCCTGATGTGGTATCTGGATCGCACCGCGAGCGCGCCGACCGGATTCCTCAAGCTGACCGCCTTCGTCAACGCCGGCGCGATCGCGTTCGCGGGCTTTCTCATCCCAACGATCCCGCGTGACCCGAAGGTCGGCCTGGACGTCACGGCGTTGGCGGCATTCACGCAGGTGCTCGTCATCGTCATCGTGCTTGTCGTCGCGCAGCTCGTCGTGTCATTCACGCCGTGGCGCGCTCTCCGCGAAGCGGTCGGGATCATCACGATCCTTGCGGGCATGTTCGACCTCGTGCTCGCGGCGGTCGCGCGACCCACCACGCCGACGGGGTCTCCGTTCGACGTATTCGCTCTCCTGGCCCTGCCCCTCGGCGCGCTCGCGCTCGGCGGCGCCGATGCCGCGATGCTTCTCGGCCACTGGTATCTCGTCACACCGAAGCTGTCGACCGGACCATTGCAGCGGGCCGCGCTCGTCCTTGCCGTCGCGGTCGGGTCCCAGCTCGGCCTCGTGCTCGTGTCCATCGCGCGCGGAGAGATCTCGCTCAACATGGAGACCGCGTTCGTGATCGCGGCCGGCCTGCGCATCGGGGTCGGCTTGTTCATGACGCTCGCGGTGGCTCTCGCGGCGTGGTGGACGGCACGCATGAACACCCAGGCATCGACCGGCCTGCTGTACGTCGGCCTCGCGTGCGCGATCGCGGGCGAGGTCAGCGCGCGGGTGCTGTTCTTTCTGATCGGAGCCGCGGTCTAGGAAAGTGGCTAGGAGACTCGCCGCCTCTTTTGGTGACGACGTGGCTCGTAGTCCTCTTCGTCCAGGACTTCCCACTCGCGGCTGGCGTAGAGCGTCGCCGCAATGACGCCATTCACGAGGAGCACGATCAAGCCGGTCAGCGCCGATATGAGCGCGCCGGGCGACGCTGCCGCGGCGGTCTGATCCGCGACGCGGAAGGCGGCTGATACCGCGTACAGCAGGAACGCGACGAACGCCGCCAGCAGGTCGAGTCGCGCGAGCGGCCGGTCTTCCTCCACCGCATCGGTCGACTCGACGAACGCGGCGATCGCGGCAAGCAGCGCGACGATCGCCGTCGTGACGGTGATCCAGTAGGCCGCGATGACGAACCCATTGGTGTCGCGAGCGCCCCAGCCGAACCAGGCCATGAGATCCAGCATCGTGACGGCGATGCCGAGGCCCGCCGCCACCGGACCGAGCTGCGGCCGTGGCGCAAAACCGAATCGGCGACCTTGGATGAGCTCTTTCATTCAGGCCGATGGTAATGGGGATGTGCGTCGGGCGGACGACCGTCCGCCGGTGCCGGGCGTCAGCAACCCGGCTCGCCGGGTCGCCCGCAGCAGTCGTGCGGTGGCGTCGCGATCCGGCGACCCATGTTGCGGGCCACGGCGACGAGGCGACGGTGGAAGGGCAGGTCGCTCGACCAGAAGACCCGCCACGCGGTCACTGGATCTCCATGATCATCGGCCATCGCGTTCAATAGTGACGTGAGCGACGACCTCTCACCGGAGCACATCGAGGCGGGCCTGCCCGGGACCGCGGACCTGATGGTCCTGGTGGGCAATTCGTGGTGGCGCTGCGCCTATGCCGCGCGCGGCGGCAACTGGCCGCTTGCGGCGTTCTACGCGCGCCGCGTGCGTTCCCTGCAGCGGCGCCTCGGCGTGATCCGGCCGAAACACGCGGAGCGTCTGGCCAGATTCGAGGCCGACATGCTCGGTCCGCTGTTCGCCGCGATCGAGACGCAGGATCGCCCCGCGTTCGAGGGCGCCTTCACTGCGGCGACCGACGACGCGAACAAGCAGCACGTCGAGACGGGGTATGGCTACATCCGCTGGAAGCTGCCGGATGAGGCACCACGCGATCTCGATCTCGGACCCGCGACGAGCTAATCCGCGAGCAGGGCGGTCGCCTCGGTCCAGCCGTACGCCACTTCATGCAGCACGAATCCGTCGAAGGGCGCGCTCTTCTCGGCGATGACGACGCCACCGCGGCCTTCATAGAACGCCCGTGAGCGCGGGTTGTCGAAGAGGGTCCAGATCACGATCGGCACGAGGCCGCGCTCCGCGAGCGCGCCGGCCGCCGCCTTCAGCAGCGCACGCCCGATCCCTTGTCCGTGCCGCTCCGGGTGGACGTAGAGCGCGTAGACCTCGCCGCTGTAGCCGGGCGGTCCCCCGCTCCGCGCGCTGCCAGCCGCGACGAAGCCCACGATCCGGCCGCCGATCTCGGCCACCCGGACGGCGCGGGTCGGGTCCATCGATTCGAACCCTCGCCGCCAGCCACTCTCCCATCGGGTCGGTGCGAGCTGATCGAGGAGCGCGTCGGGCACGAGCCCGCGATACGACGTGCGCCAGGTCTCAACATGCAATCGCGACGCTTCGGCCGCGTCCTCGGCGACGCCGCTTCGGATCAGGACAGGTAATCCATCAGGCCCACCGGTCCCATCAGGGGTGGGCATCGAACCAGTCCGCGATGCGCCGGGCGTGATCGATCCGGTTCCTCGGTCTGCCCCCGCGGGTGAGCTCGTGGGTGTCCTCCTGGTAGCGGACGAAGACAGCTTCCTTGCCGAGCACCTTCAGCGCCACGAACAGCTGCTCCGCCTGCTCGATGGGACACCGATAGTCCTTCTCGGCGTGAAGAATGAGCAGCGGCGTGTCCACCCTCGTGACGAAGGTCAGAGGCGACCGGTCGACGAGCTTGTGCCCGTCGCGCCACGGTGTGGCGTCCCCCATCTCGTATTCCCAGAAGTGCCAGCCGATGTCGCTCGTGCCGAACGCGCTCACGTTGTTGCTGATGCTCCGTTGGGTGACCGCCGCCTTGAACCGGTCGGTGTGGCCGACGATCCAGTTGGTCATGAATCCGCCGTAGCTGCCGCCGGTCACGTAGAGCCGGTCGGGGTCGACCCAGCCGAGGCCAAGAGCGTGATCGACGCCGGCCATGAGGTCCACGTGGTCCTTCCCGCCCCAGTCACCCACGCATGCCCGAACGAAGGTGTCGCCATACGCGTGGCTGCCGCGTGGGTTGGTGTACAGCACGGCGTAGCCGCGGCCCGCGAGCACCTGGAACTCGTGGAAGAAGGAGTGGCCGTAGGCCCCATGTGGTCCGCCGTGGATCTCGAGGACCAGCGGCCATTGCTTCTGGAGGTCGAAGCCGCGCGGCTTGAGGATCCAGCCTTCGATGGTCCAGCCGTCGGCCCCCCTGAATTCGACGCGCTCGGGTGCCGCGATGTACCGCGCCTCCAGCAGCTCGGCGTTCAGCCGGGTGATCACGGTCAACGCTCCGTCGAGCGACCCGCACACGACCTCCCCCGGCGAGGTCGCGGTGGCAAGCACCCCGGCGAAGCGGCGAGCTGCCCGATCGAGCGACGCTGTGACGAGCTGGTGGGCGCCGCTCGTCTCAGCGCGGACGTCGCCCCCATCGGCCCGGACCGAATACAGATCCGCGGTGCCCTGGTCGGATCCGATGAACAGGAGCCGCGATGCGTCCGGCAGCCAGGTCGGCGCGAGCGCGGCCGGCTCGCCGCGGACGTCGCTCATGACGCGCGATCCGGTGGTTCGGTCCCACGAGCCCAGGAGGTCGAGGCCGGAGCCGCCCGCGCGGGCGAAACGCCACACCCGCGTGTTGCGCGCCCCTGCGCCGATCGCCTCGGCCGTACCGAGACACGCGATCGACCGTCCGTCCGGCGACCACGACGCATTCGTGTACTGCCCACGCTCGGTCGTGACGCACCTGGGCTCGCCGCCGGCGAGCGGAGCGATCCAGATGTCGCTCACGGTGTTGCGGTCGCGGTCGGGACTTCGGTTCGAGGTGAAGGCGACGGTCGAGCTGTCCGGAGAGGCCGCGGGCTGAGTGTCGTCCTGATCGCCGGAGGTGAGCCGGCGCGGCGAGCCCCCAGAAGGGTCGAGGGGCACGAGCCAAAGATGCTTCCGGCGCAGATCGAGGAGACCACCGTCATCGGTCTTGTACCTGATGCGGTCGTACACGCGTGGCGCGCCGTCCGGCTGATCCGTCCGATCGGGCGCTGCGTCCTTCAGCGACACGATCACGGCGGAGCCGTCCGGGAGCCAGGTCAGATCCCCGCAATCGTCGCCGAAGGTCGTGAGCTGTCGCGGCGCGACGCCGGGCCGATCGATGAGGAAGATGTTCTTCGCTGCCCTCGTCTTGCCCGCGGGAACATCGCCGCGGTCGGACACGAATGCCACACGTATCCCATCCGGCGACCAACGCGGCGCGGCGTCATCGGCACTGCCATCGGTCCATCGCTCCGCGCGTTCGGCGGATGAGCCGGCCGGTCCGACGTAGAGCGCCGCTCGATAGCGATCCGACCCGAGGTCCATCCGCCGGACCGCGTACGCGACGCGCGATCCGTCCGGCGAGATAGCGGCCTCGTGCACCAACGCGAACGCTGCGAGATCGTCCGCGGTCAGAGGTGGAGGCAGTAGCGCAGACACGGCGGCGTATCGTGACATAGATGAGACCGAGCCGACCCGGATGAAGATGCGGCTCGATCATCGCGCCCGTACCGGTATCCTCGTCGGCGCGCTTTCGATGTTCTTCGCGCTCGACATGGCCTTCCTCGCGAGCGTCGCCGGATTCACCTTCGCCCCCGACGCGCTCGGGCAGGCGTTCATCGAGATCCTTCCGGGCGCGATCGTCGTGCCGCTCATCGGCCTGCTCCAACACTGGGCGAAGCGTCTTCTCGTTGCTGGCGTCATCGGGCTGTTCCTGCTCTCCGGCGCGGTCACCGGAAGGCTCGCTGTGGATCCGACGCGGCGCGACCGAGCCGTCCTGTTGTCCGGAGCGCTCCCGTGGGCGGCCACGGTCGTGCTCGGCCAGCTGTTCGCGCGCGGCCAGGTCGACCTCAGCTCCGTTCTGTTGACGACCGGGATCGGCGCGGCCACCTACTTCGCCGCGCTGCAGCTCCTCACCGGCGTCGCGACCTACCAACCGGCACGCTCGGCGGAGCCGCGCTCGCCGTCGCGGAGGCGGATCCTTTATGGCGCGGCCGCGGTATCGGCGCTCTTCGCGCTCGGCTCGCTGGGCGGCGGAGCGGCCGTACGCGCGGTCGCGAAGCGGGCCGAGGGCATCCCATTCGTGGCTCGCCGGCTGCGCTCGACGGTGTCGCCCCCGCCACCGCTCCAGACGTTCCAGTCACTCGCCGCGCTGACGCCGCGACTGACCGACAACGCCGACCACTACACGGTCGATACGACGCTCATCAAGCCGTCCGCCGACATCACGCGGTGGCAGCTGGACCTGGTGGGCTCGGTCGAGGCTCCGTATTCGCTGAGCTACGACGATCTCCTCGATCTCGAGGCCGTCGAGCAGCTGAAGACGCTCGAATGCATCAGCAACGAGGTCGGTGGCGAGCTCATCTCGACCGCGCTCTGGACCGGCGTCCCGCTGCGTGACCTGCTGACGCGCGCCAAGCCGAGACCCGAGACCTATGACGTGAAGCTCACGTCGATCGACGGGTACACCGATTCGATCCGGATCGACAAGGCCATGGAGTCGGACACGATCGTGGCCTACCTGATGAATGGGGTCACCATCCCGCTGGATCACGGGTACCCGGCGCGGCTCCTGGTGCCGAACATCTACGGGATGAAGAACGTGAAGTGGCTCCGGTCGATCGAGTGCGTGACGTTCGACTACCTCGGGTACTGGATGGAGCGCGGCTGGTCGGACATCGCCGTCGTGAACACGAATACGCGCATCGACACGCCCTCACGGTCGGTCCGGTGGACGGGCGGCTCGGTCCCGATCGCGGGCATCGCGTTCGCCGGTGCGCGCGGCATCTCGAAGGTCGACGTGTCGACGGACGGCGGGCAGACATTCGCGCCCGCCGACCTCGAGCCCGCGCTCGGTCCCCTGACCTGGGTGCGTTGGAAGCTGGACTGGACGCCCCCGGGCACCGGAAAGTTCCAGATCCTCGCGCGATCGACGGACAAGACGGGGGCGCTCGAGACGCAGATCCGGCGCCCGCCGTTCCCCAGTGGGGCGACCGGCTGGGACGGCGTTGAGGTCCTGGTCGCCCGCGGCTAGCTAGGCTGGGCCCGTGGCCCGGCGGTTCTCGATCACGGTCCCGCTCCCGGCATACGCCCGGCCGCGCAACGAGTGGCGGAGGCGGGTCCACGGCGCGGTGTTGGACGTCCAGACGCGACGTGGTGTGGGGTACAGGGAGAACGATCAGCTCGAGGTGCGGATCTCGCTCCCACTCGGCGATCGACCGCTCGACATCCATGAGATCGATGAGCGGGTGAAGGACGTCATTGACGCGCTCGAAGGTCGCATCGCGGGTCCGCGCAGCCGCCGGCGCATCGCGCCGATCGTGCCGTCATCGGATCAGATCCGGCGCATCGTCCTGGAGAAGGAGCCGCGCCGTGCCCGGCGGCGCGCGCTGGGAGAGCTCGCGATCTCCCGTTTCCGCGCACGCCGCCGGACGGTCAGCTAGGCAGCGACGGCCACGGCCACCGGGGTGGCGGCGACGCTCGCCTCGAGCGTGATCTTCTCGCTCACGAGCACCCCGCTCGGGATCGGCATGTTCCAGACGAGACCCCACTGCGTGCGGTCGAAGGTCGCGGTCGCGTCGAACGCCGCGCGCTGGCCGGAACGCGGGTCAGCGGTGACTCCGGCAAGCTCGACGTTCACCGTGGCCGGCTTGGTGGTGCCGCGGATGGTCAGGTCGCCCAGGACAACGAAGTGGTCCTTTGTGGCGGACGTGACCTTCGTGCTCTTGAAGACGATCTCAGGGAACTTCTCGGCGTCGAGGAAGTCCGCCGAACGGAGGTGACCGTCGCGCTTCTCGTCGCCCGTATCGATGCTCGCCGCGGGGATGCGCAGCTCGACACTGCCGCTCTGGGGCGATGCCGGATCGAACTCGATGGTCCCGGTCGCGCCGGCAAAGCTGCCGCGGACGGTCGACACCATCATGTGCTTCACCTTCGCACCGATGCTCGTGTGCGAGGGATCGATCTGCCACTTCATGTAAAAAGCCTCCTGCTTGCTCGGCCCCTTGGGGTCGGCGTATGCTCTTGTTGTGCGGGAACATGTTGCAGAAACAACTTATTCCGAGCCCACGACAGTGCACGAACGGGGCCGTCGGCCGAGCGACGCCGAGCTCGGGGCCTGGCGGGCATTCCTGCGCGCGGGCGCTGCTGCGGGGCTCGCGATGGAGGCTGCGCTGGCTTCGACCGGGGTCTCCCACTCCGAATATGACGTTCTGGTGAATATCGCCGGCGGGCCGCGCGAAGGTCTCCGACCGACCGAGCTTGCGGAGCGGGTCCTGCTCACGAAGAGCGGTCTCACCCGGCTGCTCGATCGGCTCGTCGAGCGCGGATACATCGAGCGCCGGGTGTGCGCGAGCGATCGCCGCGGCCAGCTCATCGTGCTCACCGCCGAAGGGCGGCACGCGTTCCGCCGAGCGACGCCCAACATCGTCCGGGCGATCGGCACGATCCTCGGCGGGCAGCTCGGCGACCGTGACGTCGACGCGCTGCGCGTCGCCTGCGAGCGCATCGCGACCGCGGCCGAGGCGATGACCGCCTAGGCTCGACCCGCATGCGGACCGGGATCAGGGGGATCAGGCAGATCAGGCGCGGCGCACGACTCTCGGCAGGCTCGCTGGTCTGGGCGGGCTTCGACGGCCCGGCGGTGCCGGCGGCGCTCCTGGAAGCGATCACGCGCGGGCGCATCGGCGGTCTGGTCCTCTTCGCGTTTCGGGGCAATATCCGCTCGCGCGAACAGGTCCGCGCGATGCTGCGCGAAGCCGTCGCCGCGGCTCGGGCGGGCGGGCTCCCCCCCGTTCCGGTCGCCGTCGATCAGGAGGGTGGCAGCGTCATCAGGATCGGCTACGGCGCCGTCTTCCCGAGCGCGATGGCCATCGGCGCGACCGCCGATCCGGGCTACGCCGAGCGGGCAGCGCACGCGGTCGGCCGGGCGTTGCTCGCCGATGGCATCGCCGTGAACCACGCGCCGGTCTGCGACGTCAACGTCGAGCCGCGCAACCCGGTCATCGGGACCCGATCGTTCGGCGACGACCCGGAGGCGGTCGCCCGATTCGCCGCGGCGTGGGTCAGGGGATCCGAGAGCGCGGGTGTCGCGACGTCGGCGAAGCATTTCCCGGGTCACGGCGCGACCGGGCACGACACGCATCACACGACCGTCGACGTCCGCGCGGATCGGGCGACGCTCGAGGCGCGCGAGCTCGTTCCGTTCCGCGCTGCCATCGCCGCGGGAGCGTCGAGCGTGATGTCATCGCATGTCAGGTACGACGCGCTCGATGACGAGAACATCGCGACGCTCTCGCCGGCCATCCTCAACGACCTGTTGCGGGATGCCATGGGGTTCGCGGGCCTGTCGATCACCGACTCGCTCGACATGTCCGGGGTCACCCAGGTGGAGACGGCCGAGCGGGTCCTCGCGCGCGCGATCAATGCCGGCATCGACGCGGTCATGGTGACCAGTGGCCTCGAGCGCCAGCTCGACGCGCAGGAGCAGATCGCGCTCCACGTGCCGCCGGTCCGCTTGGCGGAGGCGATCGGCCGCGCCGCGGCGTTCCGCGACCGCTTCGGCGTCGACGTGCCGGACGCCGCATTCGACGACGTTATATGACACAGATGTCCACGCGCCCGCCCACATTCGTGGCG
>JANLWM010000229.1:0-5144 GCA_031364525.1 Chloroflexota bacterium
GGGCCTCGTCATACGCGTTCGTGTGCAGCGACTGGGTGCCCCCGAGGACGGCAGCGAGCGCCTCGATCGCGGTGCGCACGATGTTGTTCCGCGGCTGCTGGGCCGTCAGTGTCGAGCCCATCGTCTGGGTGTGGAAGCGGAGGGCCAACGAGGCCGGGTCCGTCGCGCCGAAACGCTCGCGCATGATCCGCTCCCAGATCCGCCGGGCTGCCCGGAACTTGGAGACCTCCTCGATGAGGGTCGCATTCGCCGCAAAGAAGAAGCTGAGCTGGCGGGCGAAGCGCTCGACCGCGAGTCCACGGTCGAGAGCGGCCTGGACATAGGCGATCGCGTTCGCGAAGGTGAAGGCGAGCTCCTGGACCGCGTCCGCGCCGGCTTCGCGGATGTGATAGCCGGAGATGCTGATCGTGTTCCAACGGGGCAGCTGCTCGGCGCAGAACGCGAAGACATCGGTGACCAGCCGAAGCGAGGGCCTTGGCGGGTAGATGTAGGTCCCCCGCGCGATGTACTCCTTGAGGATGTCGTTCTGGGTCGTCCCGCCGAGCCGGTCGAGCGCCACGCCCTGGCGCCTCGCGAGCGCGACGTACATGGCAAGGAGGATCGGTGCGGTCGCGTTGATCGTCATCGACGTCGTCACCTGGTCGAGCGGGATGTCCCGCATCAGCAGGGCGAGATCGTCGAGCGAGCAGATCGATACCCCGACCTTCCCGACCTCGCCCTGCGCCCGCGGGTCGTCGGCATCGAAGCCCATCTGCGTCGGGAGGTCGAACGCGACCGACAGCCCGGTCTGACCCTGCGCGAGCAGGTACCGGTACCGCGCGTTCGACTCCTCGGCCGTACCGAACCCCGCGTACTGCCGCATCGTCCAGAGCCGGCCGCGATACATCGTCGGCTGCACGCCCCGCGTGAACGGGGGCTCGCCGGGATAGCCGAGCCGGCCAACCGCGGCGTCGTGATCGGCGGCCGCCGTCTCGAATGCCGGCATCGCCTCGCCGTACGTCGTCGTGAACGGACCCCGGTGGGACGGATCGCTCATGCTGCGATGGTCCTCTCTTTTCGCTCGGCCGGCCGGACTATCGGGCCTGGAACACGAGGGTCTGCGGGTCGGCGATCCGGTCGCGGCCGAACGCGATGGGGTGCAGCTCGCCCCGCAGCCAGAGGTGCGTTTGGTCGCCCCAGTGCTTCGTGAACGGCTGACCCGACTGTCCGGTCGGCAGGACCTGGCGCGACGCCTCGAGATCACCGAGATCCACGATCATCCGCTCGGATGCGTGACTCCGGAGGGTGTACGGCGTCGCGAGCGAGTACGCCCCGTTATTGAGGGAGTACCCGTCACCGGCCCGCTCGTACGTGCCGATATCGAAGACCGCCCGGAGCGGCCCGGGCAGACCGGCAGAGAGCGGGTGCGCGAAGGTGACGGTGTGGAGCGCGCCCCAGCGCCACCGTGCGGGATCGGCCCCGAGGCGGTCGCGCAGCTCGGCCGCGGCATCGTCAAGCGCGAGGCCGGCGAGCGCGTCACGTCCGACGATCGCGGGCTCTCCAAGAGAGACGAACCACGGGTCATTGGCCCGCGGCAACAACGCGTAGAGCGCGAAGGTGGCCCGGCCGTTGGTGGTGTAGTCGAGGTAGAGAGCATCGCCGAGCTTGTCGTGGAAGGTCCGGTCGGTCATCCGGACGATCCAGGCCTCGTAGATCGCGGCTCCCGCCGAATCGACCGAGAGCGTCCCGTCCCAACGCCGGACCGCGTCCTGTGCGGTCGCGCCGAGCGGCGTGCGCGGCTTCGCGGCCAGCAGCGCGTCGCGGAACGCCGAGATCGGCGGCGAGGTGTAGTCCGTCTGGATCGACCGCAGCAAGTCAACGGTCGCCCCCTTCAGGTCCTTGACCCGCGAGAGCAGCGTCCCGGCCCGGAACCCGGGATCCCACTCGCCGATGAACGCGGCGGAGCTCGGGTCGACCACCGGTCGGTCGTTCGCATTCACGATGTAGCCCTCGGGCGGATCGAAGCTGCTCGGGTTCTTTCCCGCCGGCAGCGTGCCGCTCCACTCGTACTCGCCCGTCCAGCCGGGGACCGGCAGGCGGCCGTCCCCCTTGTCCCGAAGGGGCAGCGCGCCGACCAGCTGGTAGCCGATGTGGCCGTCGATGTCGGCGTAGCAGGCCGACAGCGTCGCGCCGGCCAGATCCGCGGCGGCGGCGCGGTAGCTCGCGAGATCGGTCGCGCGGGCCATGCCGAGCAGCGCGTCCATCGACCTGCCGCCGTCCAGGGCGGTCCAGCGCAGCGCGAGCGGGGCGGTCTGATTCTTCAGCACGCCGGTCATGAGAGGACCGTGCCGCGTGACGAGCACGTCGAGCGGCAACGGATCCTTTCGCCCCTTCACGGTGATGAGCTCGTGGACCTGGGTCGCAGCCTCCGACAGTCCTTTGAACATGAAGCGGCGCGGATCAGCGGGATCCGGCTGTTCGACGAAGAAGTCCTGCACGTCGGTGTACGCGACGGTGAAGGTCCAGGCGAGCCTGGCGTTGTGCCCGATACCGATGCCCGGCAGCCCGGGGATCGAGAAGCCCGCGATCTCGTAGCCCGGCCCCCGCATCACGATCTCGTACCAGATGGCCGGGTTACGGACCGAAAGATGCGGGTCGCCCTCGAGCAGGGGCTTGCCCGAGGCCGTGCGCGAGCCGCCGAGGGCAACGCAATTCGAGCCGAGGCCGTTGCCGGCGTCCCCGAAGAGCGCCCGCAGGCCGTCGAGGCCCGGGAACGTGGCCGGAGACGCGAACGCGTCGCGGACGAGGGACCAGCCGCCGTCGTCGTCATCGTCGTGATGGGCGGCCAGCGGCCCGCTCTCGGGGAAGAGCCGCGTGACCGCCGCCGCACCCGCACGGGCCGCGACGTTCGCGCGAGAGAGCTCGGTCGCGTAATTCGTCGCGAGGTCGAACGACTGGAGCTTCAGGATCACCAGCGAGTCGGTCGCGGTCCAGCGCTCCGGCCGGTAGCCCAGAAGCACGAACTCGAGCGGCAGCGCGTCTCCACGCTGCTCGATCAGCTTGTTCACACCGGCGGCGTACGCGTCGAGCGCGAGGCGGGCTTGATCGGAGAGCAGGGCGGCGTCGAGATCGGCGGCGCGAGCGAGGCCGATGGTCCGGATGAACTTGTCCGTCTCGACCCCGGCATCACCGAGCACCTCGGACAGGCGCCCGCGTCCGGTCCGGCGGAAGAGATCGAGCTGGAAGAGCCGGTCCTGCGCAGTGGCGTAGCCCTGCAGGAAGAAGAGATCGTGCGTCGTGCTCGCGAAGATGTGCGGCACGCCGTAGGTGTCGCGGACGATCTCGGCGCGCTCGTCGAGGCCCAAAAGCCGGTAGTCGCCGTCGAGCGTCTGCTGCGGCCGGTAGATGAGGAAGGCGATCGTGCCGGCCAACGTCAGGAGCAGTACGAGCGCGACCGGGAGTGCGATCGCCCGGCGGCGCAGCCGCCGTCGGGTCATGCGGCGCCTGCCGCAGACGACCGGATGACCATCAACAGGGTCCCGCCTTCCACCTTCGTCCCTTCGGTCGCCGCGATCTGCGACACGGTACCGCCGTGCGTCGCGCGAAGCTCGTTCTCCATCTTCATCGCCTCGAGCGTGATGAGCGGGTCACCCGCCGCGACGATGGCGCCCTCCGACACGTGCACCCGCTTCAGCAGGCCGGGCATCGGCGCGCGGATCTCTTCACGGGCGGCCGCGCCCCGCGGGCCCGCGCCGGCGGCCGCGACCGCGCGCTCATCGACGATCGTGAGCCTGATCTCGTCGCCGTCCACCCGGGCACGGTCGCCGCCAAGGAATGCCACCTCGTGGGCCCGCCCCCCGACGACGACCGAATAGAGCCGACCGCGGACGACCTCGATCAGATCTGCGGCGACGACGGCGTCGCCGACCAGGAACCGCCCGTCGGGGCTCACCTCGAGCTCGACGTCACGATCGCCCACCACCACGGCGTACTTCAACGGAGGGCATCCTCGCGGGCGGACCGGACCCATGGCCCGACCGCCGTCACGCTCGGTCGCGCGGCGCCGCGCAGGCGCGCGACACCGGCAAGCGCCACGGCGATCGCTGCGCTCTCCGTGATCTCCGGCCGAGCGCCGCCGCCCCAATGCGTCGCGACGTAATCGGTGTCGTAGCGGCCGGCCGCGAAGTCGGGCTCGCCCAATACAAAGGAATGGAACGGCAGCGAGGTCGGCAGCCCGGCGACGATCATCTCGCGGACGGCGCGCCGGGCCCGCGCGATCGCGGTCGGCCGGTCCGGGCCCCACGCGATCAGCTTTGCGAGCAGCGGGTCGTAGTCCGTCGGCACGGTCATCGGGGCGGCCAGCCCGGAATCCATCCTGATGCCCGGACCGCTCGGCTCGCGCAGGTACTCGACGCGTCCGCCCTGCGGCAGAAAGCCGCCGAACGGATCCTCGGCGGTGATCCGCAGCTCGATCGCGGCGCCGTTCTGTCGCACGTCGTCCTGACCGAACCCGAGCGGCTCACCCGCTGCCACACGGAGCTGCAGCGCGACCAGATCGAGGCCGGTCACCAGCTCGGTCACCGGGTGCTCGACCTGGAGGCGCGTGTTCATCTCGAGGAAGTAGAACGACCCGTCGGGCGCGACAAGGAACTCCGCAGTGCCCGCGTTCACGTAGCCGGCCGCCGCCGCGATCTTCGTCGCTGCGGTGCCGAGCTTCGCGCGGAGCGCGTCGTCCACCGCGGGGCCTGGTGCCTCCTCGATGAGCTTCTGATGGCGCCGCTGCACCGAGCAATCGCGCTCGCCGAGGGACACCACGGTGCCATGGGCATCTGCGAACAGCTGGACCTCGATGTGGCGCGCGTGCTCGATGAGCCGCTCCATCAAGAGGGCCGGCGCGCCGAAGGCGGTCACCGCCTCCCCGGTCGACCCGGCCCAGGCGCTTGCGAGCTCCACGGCCTCACGCACCACGCGCATGCCCTTGCCGCCGCCGCCGCCTGCGGGCTTGAGCAGCACCGGATAGCCGACGCGCTCGGCGATCACGCGCGCCTCGGCCAGGTCGCGGAGCGGCTGCATGGTCCCCTCCGCGACCGGCACCCCCGACGCCGCCGCGAGCCGCCGGGCGCTCGTCTTCTCACCGACCGCGCGCTGGACGGAACCGGGCGGGC
>JANLWM010000237.1:0-10051 GCA_031364525.1 Chloroflexota bacterium
CCGATCGCGTCCTCGCGGACGCGGCGCGGCTTGGCTTCAGCGCGATCGAGGCGGGACCGCCCGGATTCCTGCCGACGGACGTGCGAACCGCCGCCCGGACGCTCGACGGACACGGCCTCCGCTGCATCGGCGGCTTCGTGACGGCGGTCCTGCATGATCGCGCGCGTCGCGACGCCGAGCTCGCGTCCGTCGAACAGCAGGCGAAGGCCCTGCGCGCGCTCGGATCGGAGCTTCTGGTCCTTGCGGCCGCGACCGGTCGTGACGGCTACGAGGATCGGACTGAGCTCCGCGAGGAGGAGTGGGCCACCCTGTTCGACACGCTGCCCCTGGTCGAGGCCATCGCCGCTGCCGCGCAGCTCTCGGTCGTGGTGCACCCCCATGTCGGCACGGTCATCGAGCAGCCTCGCGACATCGAGAAGCTTCTCGCGGGTTCGCACGTGAGCCTGTGTCTTGACACCGGTCACATCTTCGTCGGTGGCGGAGATCCAGCAGCGATCGCGCGCACCGCCGGCCAGCGGGTGAAGCATGTGCACCTGAAGGATGCGAGCGCGACGCTCGCGGAGGATGTTCGAGGGCGACGGCTCTCCTACGCTGCTGCGGTGCAGCAGGGCCTCTACACACCGCTGGGCGATGGTGATGCGAATATCGGTGAGGTCCTCACCGTCCTTCGCGCGAGCGGCTACGACGGCTGGTACGTGCTCGAGCAGGACGTCGCGCTCAAAGATGCGTCCGCGGATCCGCTGCCCGGGATCGAACGGAGCCTGCTCTTCGTGAGCGCACGTGTCTGACCCATCTGGGGTGGAGCTCATCACCATGGGTCGCGTCGGGGTCGATCTCTATCCCGAGCAGACCGGCGTCCGGCTGGCGAAGGTGAAGACCTTTGCCAAGTCGCTTGGGGGCAGCCCGACGAACGTCGCCGTCGCCGCAGCGCGACTGGGCCACTCGAGCGCCGTCATCACGAAGGTGGGGGACGACGGCTTTGGTCTGTACGTCCGCGAAGCCCTCGCGGAGTTCGGGGTCGACGCCCGCTTCGTCGGGACGGATCCGGAGCACCACACGCCCGTGGTGTTCTGCGAGATCTTCCCGCCTGACGACTTTCCGCTGCTCTTCTATCGCTCACCCAAGGCGCCGGACCTCACCATCACCGCGGGCGAGCTCGACCTCGAGGCGATCGCGCGCGTCCCGATCCTCTGGACCACGGGCACGGGGCTGTCCGAGGAGCCGAGCCGGACCGCGACCCTCGCGGCCCTGCGCGCCGCGCGCGGTCAGACGATCCACGATCTGGATCACCGCCCGATGTTCTGGAGCTCGATGCTCGCGGCGCGCGAGGCGGCACGCCTCGCACTGCCGTACGCGAAGGTGGCCGTCGGAAATATCGACGAGCTCGAGATGGCCACCGGCGAACGCGACCCCGACGCGGCAGCGGACGCGATCCTCCAGCTCGGGCCGAAGCTCGCGATCGTGAAGCAGGGACCGCGCGGCACGCTCGCGCGCACGAAGAACGAGCGGGTCGAGGTGCCGGCCGTCCGCATTGACGTCGTCAACGGCCTGGGTGCTGGCGACGCCTTCGGCGGCGCGCTCGTCCACGGGCTGCTCTCGGGCTGGCCGCTCCGTCGGACGCTCGAGTTCGCGAACGCGGCCGGTGCGATCGTCGCCTCGCGCCTCGCGTGCGCTGACGCGATGCCGACCGAGTCCGAGGTCGATGCCGTGTTGTCGAGGCCCGCCGCCCATGTCTGACACCGTCGCCAGGCTCTCGAAGCTGCGCGCGTTCGATCCGGACGCGGTGGCGACCGCGCTTGCCGGCCGCAGGTCCCCGGGGCTGGACCCGCGCCGCAAGCTCTTCCTGATCGCAGCCGACCATCCGGCTCGCGGCGTGATGGCGGTGGGCGGCGACCCGCGGGCGATGGCCGACCGCGGCGTGTTGCTCGATCGGCTGGTCCTTGCGCTCGCGCATCCCCAGGTCGACGGCGTCCTGGCGACCGCGGACATCGTCGACGATCTCGCGCTGCTCGGTGCCCTCGACGACATGGTCGTGTTCGGATCGATGAATCGCGGCGGACTCGCCGGATCGATCTTCGAGCTCGACGACCGATTCACCGGTTACACCGCCGCAGCCATCGCGAAAGCGGGGCTGAACGGCGGCAAGATGATGCTCCGCGTCGCCGATGGCGATGCCGGGACCCTCAAGACGATGGAAGGATGCGCACGGGCCATCGATGCGCTCGCCGGATTGGGGCTCCACGCGATGATCGAGGTCTTCGCATCGCGGACCGTCGACGGCCGGTCGTCGAACGACCTGTCGGTCGATGCGACGATGCGCGCGATGGCGGTCGCCTCGGGCCTCGGCTCAGGCTCCGCGCGGGTGTGGCTGAAGCTGCCGGTGGTCGACGAACAGGAACGGCTCCTCTCGGCGACGACCTTGCCGGTCGTGCTTCTGGGTGGCGATCCCGGGAAGGACCGTGAGGCCACGTTCTCGAAGTGGGCGACGGCGATGTCGTTGCCGCAGGTCCGGGGTCTCGTCGCGGGCCGCACCCTGCTCTACCCGCCCGATGGCGATGTCCACGCAGCGGTCGACGCTGCCGCGAAGATCGTGCGGGGGAGCTAGGGTGCCACGGCTGACCATGGCCCAGGCCCTCGTCCGCTTTCTGGGGCAGCAGTACGTCGAGCGCGACGGGGTCGAGCAGCGCTTCTTCGCGGGCTGCTGGGGCATCTTCGGGCACGGCAACATCGCCGGCATCGGGCAGGCGCTGTCGCAGCATCCCGAGGCCCTCGCGTATCACCAGGCCCGGAACGAGCAGTCGATGGTCCACATCGCGGTGGGGTACGCGCGGATGAAGGACCGGCTCTCGACGTTCGCCTGCACCTCGTCCGTCGGTCCGGGTGCGACGAACATGATCACCGGCGCCGCGCTCGCGACGATCAACAGGCTGCCGGTGCTGCTCCTGCCGGGTGATGTGTTCGCTTCACGCGCGCCGGCCCCGGTGCTCCAGGAGCTCGAAGACTCCGGGCAGGGCGACGTCTCGGTGAACGACGCGTTCCGGGCGGTCTCCCGCTACTGGGATCGGATCAGCCGACCCGAGCAGATCATCCCGGCGGCACTGAACGCGATGCGCGTGCTGACCGATCCGGCCGAGACCGGCGCGGTGACGCTCTCGTTGCCGCAGGACGTGCAGACCGAGGCGTTCGAGGTGCCGAAGGAGTTCCTCGCGAAACGCGTGTGGCACATCGAGCGGCGGCCTCCGGACGCCGCATCGTTCGCGCGGGCGCTCGAGCTGATCAAGGCGGCCCGCCGCCCGCTCATCGTGGCCGGCGGCGGGGTCATCTATAGCGGCGCGACCGACGCGCTGCGGCTCTTCGTCGACCGGAGCGGCATCCCGGTAGCCGAGACGCAGGCGGGCAAGGGGGCACTGCCCTACGACCACCCGCTGTCGCTCGGCGCCATCGGCGCGACCGGCACGCTCGCTGCGAACCGCTTCGCCCACGATGCGGACCTGGTCATCGGTATCGGAACGCGTTGGAGCGACTTCACGACCGCATCGAAGACGGCGTTCGAGGGCGCGAGCGTGAAGTTCATCAACCTGAATGTCGCCGTCGTGGATGCGTACAAGCTGAACGCCCTGCCGCTCCTCTGCGACGCCCGCACCGGCCTCGCGGCGCTCGCGGCGGCGGACTGGACGATCGACGACCGGTACCGCGCGAAGGCGGAGAAGCTCCACGCTGAGTGGGACGCCGAGGTGACGAGGCTCTACGCGCAGGCCGGCAACGGACTCCCCGCCCAGCGCGAGGTCATCGGCGCGGTGAACGCGGCGAGCGGTCCGCGCGACGTCGTCGTCGCAGCCGCGGGCTCGCTGCCCGGCGATCTCCACAAGCTGTGGCGGTCGCGCGACCCCAAGGGCTATCACGTCGAATACGGCTTCTCCACGATGGGGTATGAGATCCCCGGCGGCATCGGGACGAAGCTCGCGGCACCTGAGCGCGAGGTCTTCGTCATGCTCGGCGACGGCTCGTACCTCATGTCGCCCGGCGAGCTGACGACAGCGGTGTCCCTGGGCGCCAAGCTCATCGTCGTCCTCATCGACAATCACGGGTTCGCGTCGATCGGGAGTCTCTCGCGGTCGCTCGGCTCGGAGGGCTTCGGCACGGCGTCAGGGCTTGCGATCGACTTCGCCGCGAATGCCCTGAGCCTTGGCGCGCGCTCGCAGCGGGTCCGGACCATCGCCGAGCTGCGGACCGCGCTCGACAACGCGAAGGCCCGCACCGAGACGACGGTCATCGTCATCGAGACGGACCCCGGCGCCGGCGTGCCGAGCTACGAGTCCTGGTGGGAGGTCGTGCCGGCGGAGATCTCGACCCAGGAGGGCGTTCGAAAGGCCCGGCTCGAGTGGTCGGATGCGAAGAAGAAGCAGCGGGGGCATATCTAGATGGCGGACCTGCTCATCAGGTGCGGCGACCCCGGTCCTGGCGGGTCGATGCTCTCAGTGACCCCGGAGCGCGCGGGCTGGCAGTACGTCGGCTTCGACGCGATCCGGCTCGCCCCAGGCAAGACCGGTACCTGGCGTCACAGCGGCCGTGAGGCCTGCCTCGTGCTCCTCTCGGGAGGGGGCGAGCTTCGTGCCGGCGCAGAGACGCTCGATGCATCCGACGGTCGCGCGTCCCCGTTCGACGGCCCCCCGCACGCCCTCTACGCGCCACCCGGTACTGAGGTCGGCATCACCGCGGGTCCCCGGGGCCTCGAGCTCGCGATCGGGACCGCACCGGCCACGACCGCGGCCGCCGTCCAGCTCTTCACGCCGGCCGACGCCATGCTCGAGATCCGCGGGAGCGGGAACACCGAGCGACGGATCCATCACCTGCTGATGGAGGATCGCTCCGCGGAGCGCCTCCTCGTCACCGAGGTCGTGACGCCGGGGGGCAACTGGTCGAGCTATCCGCCGCACAAGCACGACACCGACGATCCGCCGCGCGAGACGCAGCTGGAGGAGCTCTACTACTACCGGCTGCGAGACCCGCAGCGCGGATTCGCGCTCCAGCGCGTGTACACCGCCGATCGGTCGCTCGACGAGAGCATGGTGGCGCGCGACGGCGACGCCGTTCTCGTGCCGCGTGGCTTCCACACCGTCTCCGCGCCGCCCGGGTACGACGTCTACTACCTCAACGTGATGGCGGGACCGCGACGCGAGTGGAAAGTGACGTTCGATCCCGACCACGAGCGACTCCGTACATGAAGGGAACGACATGATCGGCAAGGCGACCCTCGAGATCCGCTACTGCGTCACGTGAGGCTATTTCTGGAAGGCCGCCGGTCTGGAGGCCGAGCTCGCGGAGGGTCACGTTCGCGAGACCGATATCACGCTCACGCCGGTGCACGGCGGCCGGCTCGAGATCTACGTGAATGGCGAGAAGATCTACGACCGCAAGGAGGCCGTCGGCGCGGCGGACTTCTATCCGTCGCTCAAGGAGATGCGTAAGACGAAGGATGTGCTCGCCGAGGCGATCGCGAAGGCGCCGCCAGCCAGTAGCGACTAGCTCTTGAGGCGCACCAACGCGAAGACCGGCCGAGCCCCGGTCAGACCCTTCAGCTCATGGAGCCCGCGTTCCTCGAACACGAGACCGGAGCCGTCGAGCAGGTCACGCGTCACGGCCGAGACCAGCACCTCGCTGGGGCCTGCGAGCGCGCTGACCCGCGCGGCCGCATGGACGGCGATCCCGTGAAGGTTGCCGGCGGCGAACTCCACCTCTCCGGTGTGGAGGCCCGCACGGATCTGGATGCCCAGATCGGCCACTGCGTCGATCATCGCGGCCGCGCAGCGAACACCGCGGGCAGCGCCGCTGAAGAGCGCCTGGAATCCGTCGCCGGTCGTCCGGATCTCGCGGCCACCGTGGCGGTCGATCTGATGGCGCAGCCGCTCGTTGTGCGAGAGCAGGATCGAGTGCCACTTCGCGTCGCCGATCCGCTCTAGAACGGTGGTCGAGCCGACGATGTCGGTCATCAGGATCGTTCCGAGCGTCCGATCCCCAGACTCCTCCTCCACCGCGCCGAAGGTCCGGGCGCTCGCGAACTCGATCGCCTCGTACGCGGTGTCCCCAACGACCCAGGCGTCGTGGCCCGGTGGGATCTCGTACGCGTCTCCGGCGCAGATCTCCATCTCGGTCCCGTCGTCGGTCACGACATGCAGCCGGCCGCTCACGGCCGCGCCGAGATGACGGATCTGACATGAAGCGGTCCCTGCCTTCGACTTGGCATCGATCGACCACCGCCATCGAGGCTGGAACCTGATCCGCCCGACCGCCGTCTCGTCGAGATCGACGACATCGAATCGGCCTGTGCCGAGGTCACGCACATGGTCAGCCTTGTCGAAACTCCGTCGCTGGAGGCGCGGCATCGCGGTATTGTGCGCGCTGCACGACCGCTCGCGGGCGGTCAGAGCCCCTGAACTACGAGGACCTCAGCTAGCTCTTTGGGGCGTAGGTCAGGAGCACATTCCCGTTCTTGAAGATCCGCGTCGTCTGGAGCGACAGCCCGAGGTCGCTCTTCAGACCCTGGAGCACGGGCTTGCCATTGCCGAGCGCGATGGGGTTCACCATGATCCGGTATTCGTCGATGAGTCCGAGCGCGGCCAGGCTGACCGCGAGGTCCGAGCTGCCGATGAGGAGCGCATCCCGACCCGGCTCGCGCTTCAATGCAGTGATCGCCTCCGGGCCCCGCACGATCCGGGTGTTGGTCCAGTCGGCGCGATCCAGCGTCGTCGAGACAACGACTTTCGGGAGACTGTTCATCTGTGCGGCGGTGATCGGATCGGACTCGATGGCCTCCGCCGTTAGCCAGTAGCCGACCATCCCCTCGTAGGTCTTGCGGCCGAACACGAGCGTGTCCACCAAGCCGAGCTGCTCGATCGCGAACGCCAGGAACTCTTCGTCGGTGTCATGCCAATCGATACCCCACGGTCCCCGCTCGTAGAGACCGTTCGCGCTGACCATCATGAAGAAGATGAGCTTCCTCATCAGCGCCCGGCCAGTGCCTTCTTCACCAGGGCCGGGATCTCGCTCGGGGCGGTCGCGACCGGGATGCCCGCGGCCTCGAACGCCGCGACCTTGGACGCGGCGGTCCCCGAGTTCCCTGACACGATCGCGCCGGCGTGGCCCATCCGTTTGCCCGCCGGCGCGGACCGGCCGGCGATGAATGCGACCGCGGGCTTCTTCCCGAACGCCTGCATGTATTCCGCCGCACGCTCCTCGGCGCTCCCGCCGATCTCCCCGACGATGACGATGACCTCGGTGGCCGGGTCCTCGTTGAGGTAGCGGACCGCATCCGGCGTCGGCAGCCCGATGATCGGATCGCCGCCGATGCCGATGCAGGTCGTCTGGCCAAGGCCTGCCTTCGTCAGGAGGTCCGCGATCTCATAGGTGAGCGTCCCGCTTCGCGACACGAAGCCGACCGGGCCCGTGGAGAAGTTCTCCGCGGGCATGATCCCGATCTTCGCCGTGCCGGGGCTGATGAGGCCGGGGCAGTTCGGGCCGATGAGGACGCTCGCTGAGCGCTCGAGCATCGCCGCGACGGTGAGCATCTCGTGGACGGCGATGCCCTCCGTGATCGCGACCACGACCGCGATCTTGGCATCGAGGGCCTCGAGGATCGCGTCAGCAGCTCCGGCCGCGGGCACGAAGATGATCGAGGTGTTCGCGCCGGTCGCGGCGACCGCCTGCGCGACCGTGTCGAACAGGGGGAGACCGTCCTGGACCGTCCCGCCCTTGCCGGGCTTCGCCGCGCCGACGACGGCGGTGCCGTATTCGATCATCCGTGCGGTGTGGAACGCGCCCTCGCGACCGAGACCCTGGATCAGGAGGCGCGTCTGGGTGCCGACGAGCACGCTCATGTGCGGCTCGCGGCGAGGCGCACGGCTTCCGCCGCCGCGTCATCCATCGTCGCGCGCGACACGAGCGGCGCACCCTCGAGCAGCGCTCTGCCGGCCTCGGCCTCCGTGCCGGAGAGGCGGATCACGAGCGGCACCTTCGGCTTCGTGTCGCGGAGCACCGCGAGGATGCCTTTCGCGACCTCGTCGCCGCGGGTGATCCCGCCGAAGATGTTGATGAATATCGCCTTCACCTTCGGGTTCGCGAGCACGATCTCGAGCGCCGCCTTGACGACAGACTCTTTCGCGCCGCCTCCGACATCGAGGAAGTTGGCGGCGCTGCCACCGGCGTTCTTCACCGCGTCGAGCGTGCTCATGACGAGGCCCGCCCCGTTGCCGATGATGCCGACGGTCCCATCGAGCTGGACGTAGCTGAAGCCGAGGGCCTTCGCGCGCTCCTCCTGCTCTTCATCCGGCGCGATCTCCTTGTACGTCGCGAGCTCCGGCTGGCGGTACAGCGCGTTGTCGTCCACCTCGAGCTTCGCGTCACCCGCGACGACGGTGCCGTCCTCCTGGATGAACAGCGGGTTGATCTCGATGGTCATCGCGTCCGTCGCCCGGAACACGTCGTAGAGCTTGCGCGCGATCGTCGCCACACCCTCGCGCTGCGCCTCTGGCACGCCCGCTTCGAAGCAGAGCGCGCGCGCCGCGTAGGCCCGCAGGCCGAGCGTCGGGTCAGGCCAGCTGCGCGCGATCTTGCCCGGCTGGGTCGCCGCGACCTCCTCGATGTCCATACCGCCGACGGTCGAGAGCATCACGACCGCACGCCGGCGGTCGCGATCGATGGTGATGCCCAGGTAGAGCTCCTTCGCGATCTTCGCGGCCCGCTCCACGTAGATGGTCCGGACGGTGAGGCCCTTGATGTCCATGCCGAGGATCGCCGTCGCGTGAGCCTTCGCCTCGGCCGCGGTCTTCGCGAGCTTGACGCCGCCGGCCTTGCCGCGCCCGCCCACGTGGACCTGGGCCTTCACGACGACCGGCAGCCCGAGCGCGATCGCCGCCGCCTCCGCCTGCTCCGGCGTCGCCGCCGTGCGGCCCTCGGGGATCGCGACGCCCGCGCGCGCGAGGACCTGTTTGGCCTGGAATTCATGCAGCTTCACGGGTCATCGAGCCTATCGTTTCCGGTCATGCGGCGCGTCGTGGTCGGCGGCGAGACGAGCGCGGGGAAGACGACGTTCTCTCGCGCGCTGGCGGCTCGCCTCGGCGTTCCGGTGATCGAGCTCGACGCGCTCTTTTGGGGACCGAACTGGACGAAGCCCGAGCCAGACGCGTTCCGGGCCCAGGTCGCGGAGCACATCGCCGGCGACGCCTGGGTCATCGACGGGAACTACTCGGCCACCCGCGATCTGGTCTGGGCCCGAGCCGACACGTTCATCTGGCTCGATCCGCCGTTCCGCGTGCTGCTGTGGCGCCTGTTCCGGCGAACGAACCGGCGGATCCGGAGTCGCGAAGAGCTGTGGACCGGTAGCGGCAATCGGGAGCGCTTCGCGAACGCGTACCTCTCAACGGACTCGCTCTACGTCTGGCTGGCCCGGGCATACCGCAGGCACCGGCGAGCGTGGCCGGAGGCCCTCGCCAGACCGGAGCACGCCCATCTTCGGGTCCACCGCTTTCGCGATCCGCGCGAGGCGGACCGGTGGCTCAGCTCGGTGCACATATAAGGAGGAGCGGGCGGCCAAGCGACCTTAGCCGACGAACACCTGGGCGAGGATGCGGAGACCGAGAGCCACGACCACGCCGTTCGCGACGACCGTGAGGATCCCCCGGGCACGCGGGCCCAGTCGCCCGTGCAGCGATCCGCTCATCAGCGCCAGCACGGCGTGCCAGCCGAGCGATGCGACGAACACCCCGACGATGAAGCCGGTCGCGTCGCCGAGCACCGCTCCGGCAAAGCCGAACGCGATGGCCGCGAAGTACGCGAGCGTCGCCGGATTCACCATGGTGATCCCGATGAATCGGACGTAGGTCGCGATGAGGTCGCGCGTACCGACCGGCGCCTCGTTGGGCCTGTCGGCGCGCGAGCGGACGATGCCGAATATGCCGAGGCCGACGAGCACGAACCCGGTCACGGCCCGTAACGGCGTCTCGACGGTGCCGAGCAGCGGGATGAGCGCGGCCCCGGCGAGCACCGCGATCGAGCA
>JANLWM010000176.1:0-6096 GCA_031364525.1 Chloroflexota bacterium
CCTCGTCGCAGCCGGCCGGATCTACCTCGCGTCGGGTTGGGCGGCCGACATCGCCGGCGGGTTCATCGTCGGGTTCGCGCTCGCGACGATCGCCGAGCTCATGCATGAGCGGCTCGGCTCGCCGCAGAGAAAGGTCGCAGCGCTCGCGACCTGATCGCTAGGTGGTGGAGACCTTTTCGACGACCGCGGCCGGCTCGGTCTTGCCGCCGGTGTGGACGGTCCAGTCACGCTCGTCGAAGTCCTTCGCGCAGAACGGGCAGATGTTCCACTCCGGGCGGATCAGCTTCGCGCACGACGGGCACACCCGCTTCAGACGCGTGCGGCAGGTCGGGCAGAGGATGAAGTCCTCCGACACGCGCTCGTGACAGGTCGGGCACACGACCCGCTGCTCGGCTTCGGCGAGAAGGCTCTCCTCGGCAAGCTGACGCTCGTAGCTCTCGGCGATCGTCTCGCGGGAACGGACGATGAGGTACACGAAGAGCCCGAGGACCGGGATGGCCGTGACGAGCAGCGCCGCGAGCACCGGAAGGACGCGGTTCTCCGTGCGGTTCTGCGCGTCGCGATAGGTCCAGAAGATCATCGCGACGTACACGACGAACAGGTACAGCCCGATGAATCGGATGCCTCCCTGCACGATCGCGCTGTTCACGAACCCGCTCCAGACACCGCCGAAATCAGGCATTGCCGATCACCCCCGCGCGCGCCGGTTGGCCGCCCTCGGCCCGCACGCGCTCTCTCCAATAATCCAGAACGTCGCGAAGCGTCTGTTCGAACGGGATCTTGGGCTCCCAGCCCGTCGCGGCGCGGAACTTCGTCGGATCGGCCCACAGGATCGGGACATCGCTCGGGCGCAGCCGGGCCGGATCTTCCTCCGTCCGGATCTTGATCGAGGAGAAGCTGAGCAGCACGTCGAGCATCTCGCGGATCGTGTGCGTGCGGCCGCTCCCGACGTTGTAGCTCTCGCCGGGCTCGGCCTTCTCGAGCGCGAGCCAGTACGCCCGCACGATGTCGCGCACATCGGACAGGTCGCGCTTCGACGTGAGGTCGCCGTGGTGGATCACCGGCTCTTGCAGACCGGACTCGATCTCCGCGATCTGCTTCGCGAAGGAGCTGTCGGCGAAGACCGGTCCGCGGCGCGGTCCGGTGTGATTGAAGCCACGGGTGACGACGAGGTGCAGCCCGTAGGACTTGAAGTACTGATAGGCGAGCTTGTCCTGCGCGACCTTGCTCACCGCGTACGGCGAGAGCGGGCGCAGCGGGTTGGTCTCCTTCATCGGGACCTCATCCGGGTGGACGAGCCCGTACTCCTCGCTCGAGCCGGCGATGTGCATCCGGATCTGGGTGTCGTGACGACGGATGGACTCGAGAAGGTTGATCTGGGACTGGACGTTGATGTGGAACGTCGAGGCGGGCTCGTCGAAGCTCTCCTGGACGAATGATTGGGCAGCAAGGTGGAAGATCCGCTCCGGCTGGACCGCGGAGATGAGGTGCTCCACGGAGCCCGCGTCGGTCAGCTCGCAGTAGAGGAGCGTGACCCGGCCCTTCTTCTTGTCCTCGCGCAGGGCCTGCCCGTCGCTGTACCGTCCCTCGACGATGTCCACTTTCTGGGCGCGCCGCAGGGGCTCGAGGTTCTCCATGCGCGACCGCCAGCGGAAGGTGCCGTACACCGCGACATCGGGGTGCTCGGCAAGGAGATACTCGGCAAGATGACTTCCAGCCATCCCGGTGATGCCGGTAATAAGGACGCGCACTGCGTGAGGAGACTAGCAAAGGACATGCCACTGGTCGCTTGCCCGGCCGGTGGTCGGGCATGAGCGTCCTGGAGGTGCGGCGTCACGCCGAGCGCGGCCTCAGCACCCCGCTGAGCGAGCGCGGCGAGGCCACTGCGAGCGCGCTCGCCGGGCAGCGCTACGCCCTGGTCGTCGCGAGTCCCCTCGAGCGCGCGAAGCGGACCGCGGAGCTCGTCGGTGGACGGCTGGACGCCATCGAGGCCGGGCTGCTCCCGGACATCGGCGGCGCCGGCCTGTTCGGATCGATGCCCGCCCTTGCGGACTGGCGCGCGCTGCTGCGATCCGATCCCCGGGCCCGCGACTTCGCGCATGAGCAGCTCGCGACGTGGGCCCGGCTCGCCGGACGCGTCGGTCCGAAGGACCGGGTGCTCGCGGTGTCACACGGCGGGATCATCGAGCTGCCGATCGTCGCGCTCGCCGACGAGCTGGGCCTTTCCATCGACGGACCGTCGTTCGCGAACCTCGAAGGCGCGCTCATCACGTACGACAAGAAGAAGCGGACGACGATGGAGCTCATCCGCTGAGACCGCTGACGGTCGGCCTGGTGCTGACCATCACCCTCGTCGCGTTCTCGTCGCTCGCTGTCGAGACCATCCTGCCGATCGTCTCCGACGATCTGGGTGGCGTTTCGCTGTACGGCTGGGTGTTCAGCGCGTTCTTCCTCGGCAGCCTCGCGTCGGTGATCATCGCCGGCGGCATCGCGGACCGGCGCGGCACGCTCCTGCCGTATTCGGCCGGCATCTCGCTCTTTTCGCTCGGGCTCGTGGTGTGCGCGGCCGCACCGGGAATGGAGGTGGTCGTCGCCGGCCGGCTGATCCAGGGCATCGGATCGGGCGCGATCATCGCGTCGACGTACGCGAGCATCGCGCGCGCATACGGGGAGGCTGAGCGGCCACGGATGTTCGCGATCCTCTCGACGGCGTGGGTCGTCCCCTCGATCGTCGGCCCGGCCGCCGCGGCATTCATCGCGACCGCGTCCAGCTGGCGCGCGGTCTTCATCGTGCTGCTTCCCTTCGCCGTCGTCGCCGCGACGCTCGCGGTGCCGGCGCTCCGCGACCTTGGAGCACCGTCAAAGGCGGGTGAACAGAGCAGGCGGCGCGATGCTGTCCAGGTCGCCGTCGGTGCCGCACTGCTCCTCGCAGGCTTGACGAGCACGACGCTGCTCATTGGCCTCGCGCTGGCGCTCATCGGCGGCGCGCTCACGATCCCCGCACTGCGGCGCGTGACCCCACGTGGGACGCTGACCGCGCGTACCGGCCTCGGCGCTGCCGTGCTCGTCCGCGGGCTGCTGACCTTCGCGTTCTTCGGGACCGAAGCGTTCCTTCCCCTGATGCTGCGCGAGGCGCGCGGGCTCAGCCCGACGCTCGCGGGCATCGTCCTCACGACCGGCGCGGTGATGTGGACCGGCGGCTCGTGGGTCCACGAGCGTCTCGCGCCCCGTCTGACGAGCCGCGCGATCATCACGACGTCGTTCAGCCTCGTCCTCGCCGGAGCCGTCGGCGTGCTGACGGTGCTCCTGCTTCCTCTCCCGGTCGAGGTCGCGTACCTCTCGTGGGCAGTGAGCGGCGCGGGGATCGGATTCGGCTACGCCGCCATCTCGGTGCTCGTCCTCCGGCTCGCGCCACCGGACCGCACGGGCTCGACCGGCGCAGCGATGCAGGTGCTCGACAACCTCGGCACGGCGCTGGGCACCGGCGCGGGCGGTGCCGCGATCGCCGTCGCGGTCACGCGGGGCCTTCCGGTCACGACCGGGATCTCCGCGGCCTTCGCGATCGCGGCCGTCGGCGCGGGACTCGGGCTCATCGTGTCGCTACGGCTCGACGCGTCGAGACCATCAGTGGTCACGGACGTGCGAGCCACGGCTACATCCGGCTCGAGCTGAAGCTCGTGGGGACGCAGACCGACTAGGCCCGCGGCACGAACGAGGCGATCGCATCCACCAGCGCGAGATGTTCCTGCTCGAGGACCCGCGCGGCGAGGGACTCGGCGTCGTCTCCGGCAATGACGGGCACGCGCCGCTGCACGATGATCTCGCCCGCGTCCACGGCACCGGCGTGGGCCCGATGGACCGTGCACCCGCTCTCGGGGACGCCCGCCGTAAGAACTGCCTCGTGCACGCGGATGCCGTTGAGGCCAGCGAACGCGGGCAGCAAAGCGGGGTGGATGTTGATCACCGGCACGTCGCCGAGGCGCGCGAAGAACTCATCGGACAGGATCCGGTCGTAGCCCGCGAGCACCACAAGCTCAACGTCCGCAGCGACCAGGCGCGAGGCCATGAGCTGCTGCGCCGCGTCCCGGCCGCCATTCGCGGCTGGAGGAAAGGCTTCGGCCGGCACGCCGGCGGCCTTCGCGCGCTCGAGCGCGAGCGCGCTCTTGCGGCTGGAGCCGACATACACGACGGTCGCGTCCAGCCGTCCGCTCGCGCAGGCATCGAGGATCGCCTGGAGATTCGTGCCGCGTCCGCTCACGCAGACGCCGACGCGGAGCGTCACGCCCAGCGGACGCGGGGAGCGCTCGGGCGCGCATCTTCGACGCTGCCGATGCGAATGGCGTCGGGCAGCGCGCGGAGCGCGGCACGCTCGTCGGATGCGGGCATGACGACGACGAGGCCGATCCCCATGTTCCAGGTGTCGAAGGCATCGCCGTCGGCCACGCCGCCCCACTCGACGAGGAGCTTGAAGAGCGGCGGCACGATCCAGCTGTCGCGATCGACGACCGCGCCGAGCCCCGCCGGCAGCGCGCGCGGCAGATTCCCCTCCCAGCCGCCGCCGGTGAGATGCGCGATCGATCGGAGGGTCGCCGCCGCGCGAAGCCCGCGAACCTCGTCGAGGTAGCAGCGATGCGTCGCGAGCAGCGCGTCGGCCAGACTGCCGCCGCGCAGCTCCGGACGCGGCGCGCCCAGGACCGCGATCTCGTCTCGTCCTTCCGCGGCCGCGCGTTTCGCGACGATCGCGCGAGCAAGGGAGTAGCCGTTCGTATGGAGACCGCTCGAGGGGAGGCCGATGAGGATGTCACCGGTCTGGACCGCGGCCGGATCGAGGATCTTGTCCCGCTCGACGGCGCCCACCAGGAAGCCCGCGAGGTCGTACGCACCCGGCGCGTACATCCCGGGCATCTCGGCGGTCTCGCCGCCCAGGAGCGCGCACCCGTGCGCGCGGCACGCGTCGGCCATCGCGCCCACCACTCGGGCAAAGACGGCCGGGTCGAGCGTCGAGGTGGAGAAGTAGTCGAGGAAGAAGAGCGGCTCGGCGCCCATCGCGAGGGCGTCGTTCACGCAGTGATGCACGAGGTCAGTGCCCACGCCCTCGTGCCGGTCCAGCAGCCGCGCGAGCTCGAGCTTCGTCCCGACGCCGTCGGTCGTCGCGACGAGCACGGTGTTGCTGCCGGCGAGCTTGAACAGTCCGCCGAACGCGCCGATGTCGCCGAGGACCTCGGGCCGTTTCGTCGCCCGCACCTTGTCCCTGATCCGCGCGAGGGCGTCCTCGGCCCGCGAGATATTCACACCGGCGTCCTGATACTTCATGAGCGGCTGGCCTCGAGCACATCCTTCGAAAGCTCGAGCTGCACCGGGACCAGGTAGTCGCCGGTGAAGCAGGCGGTGCAGAGCTGGCTTTGGGTCGCGCCGGTCGCCCGGACCATGCCCTCGAGCGAGAGGTAGCCGAGCGAATCCGCGCCGATGTGCTGCTGGATCTGCGCGATATCCATCTTCGAGGCGATGAGGTCGTCCCTCCGGGCCATGTCCACGCCGAAGAAGCACTGGTGCCGGATCGGCGGCGAGCAGACCCGCAGGTGCACCTCTTTCGCGCCGTGCCGTTTCAAGAGCTGCACGATCGGCCCGCTCGTCGAGCCGCGCACGATCGAGTCGTCCACCACGACCACGCGCTTCCCGTACAGCACGTCACGGAGCGCGTTGTACTTGAGCGCGACGCTGTGGCGCCGCAGCTCCTGCGTCGGCTGGATGAACGTGCGGCCGATGTAGCGGTTCTTGATCAGCCCTTCCCGGAACGGGATGCCGCTCTGCCGGGCGTAGCCGACGGCTGCCGGGATCGCGCTGTCGGGAACGGGGATGACGACGTCCGCATCGGCGGGATGCTCCTCGGCCAGGATCTCGCCCATCCGCTCGCGCGTCGCGTACACCGACCGGCCGCCGATGTCGCTCGACGCGGACGCGAGGTACACGTGCTCGAACACGCAGAGGCCGGTGCGGCCGGCAGCCAGATCCGCGATGGTGACCGGCCCGCGGTCGTCGATCCGCAGCACTTCGCCGGGCCGCACGTCACGCACGGTCTCGGCGCCGATGGTCTCG
>JANLWM010000281.1:0-5476 GCA_031364525.1 Chloroflexota bacterium
CGAAGTTCGCCCGGTTGAACAGCACCCCGTACCACGCCACTTCGCCGCGAAAGTCACGCAACTCGAATGTGCCCAGTGCGGCGATCCAACAGAGAGCGAACGGGTTAGCTATCGACGTGTCAAAGAGCGCCCCGAGGAGAGGCGCTGTGTTCAGGTGTGCACGCACGCCCCCCGGCAGCTGGACGCGCCCATAAGAGGCGACCAGCGTGACAACCACCCAGAAAATCACGGAGCCTAAGTCGAAGTCGACGGGAGGCGGCCACGAGAGCTTGATCAGGACGGCGGCAGCTGCCCCGATGACCAGAACGAGCATGAGCCGCTCGTCACCGGCTACGCGTCGTTCCTCCATGCTCGGCGAGTATGGCGGAGGATGAGACATGGGTGCCAAGCAGAAACGGAAAGGAGACCGAATCACCGGTCTCCTTCGCGCGCGCCAGCAAAGCGCCTCTAGAGGCTGCTAGGAATGTCTAGTAACCGGTCGTTCCAGCACCCGCGCCCAGAACGAGAGCGGCGAGAGCGGCAACTGCCGTGATGATGCGACGCATATTCAAGATCCTCCATTTCGCCCAGCTTCACTAGGTAACTCGGCGGCTCGAGGCCGCGTCTTAAGGGGCAGCCCTGACCTGATACCGGACGGAAAGACCGAAAAGCGCTCGGAAATGACGGACCGTCAGAGGTCTGGCCCAAGAGCCGGGCCTGGGCGACCCAGCTCTTGGGCGGCAGGGCTTAGGGGTTGACTAGGTCCAGGAGGTCTCCGCCGCGACGGTGCCGGCGGTGACGAGGAGGGAGGCGAAGGCCAGAAGGATCGCTAGGGCAAGTCCGTAGGCGCGGCGCATCTGGGTCTCCCCTTCCGAGTCTTATTACGTAACTCGGCAGAGAAGGCCCCAGTCTTAAGTACCTAGATGCGCTCGTACCGCCCGACGTCCATGACGAAGACCGTCGCCCCGCCAAAGGAGACCTCTACGGGGTACGGCATGTAGAACTCGCCAGGCTCCATGATCGGCGGCATCGGGTTGATGAACTGCTGCCGGGCATGGCAGGTCTCGCGGATCACCGCGAGCACATCCTCGACCTGCGCCTCCTCGACGCCGACCAGCACCGAGGCGTTGCTCTGCTTGAGGAATCCTCCGGTCGATTGCAGCCTCGTGACGCGGTATTCCTTGTCGGTCAGCGCGTCGACGAGGGCGCCGGCATCCTCGGAGTGCACGATGGCGATGACGAGCTTCATGGCGGCGTGAGTGTAGTAGCGGGAAGGAGCGCTTCGACCTCCCGCCAGACATCCGCGGCCACGGCGTCGATGTCACGGTCCGCCTTGATCACTGCGAACCTTCCGGGCTCGGCCGCCGCGAGGCGCAGGTATCCCTCGCGCACCCGCTCATGGAACGCGCGGGCTTCCGCCTCGAAGCGGTCCCACGCGCGTCCGGGCTTCCGGGTCGCAGCGCGCTGCTCTGCTGCATCGAGCGGGAGGTCGAGGAGCAGCGTGCGATCGGGTCGGGTGTCACCGACGGTGAAGTCCGTCACGGCGCGTAGCTGCGCGAGGTCGGCGCCGTGGCCGTAGCCTTGATACGCGAGCGTCGAGTCGTAGAACCGGTCGACGATCACGACCTTCCCCGCGGCGAGCGCCGGGCGGATGACGTCACGGACGAGCTGGGCGCGCGCGGTGCTGTAGAGGAGGGCCTGGGCGTTCGCGCCGAGCGGGATCTCCTGGGCGTGAAGGACGATGTCGCGCACGCGCTCGCCGACCGGAGTGCTGCCTGGCTCACGGACCGCGACGACCGATCGTCCTTGGGCAGTGAGCCGTTCGGCCAGCCGCTTCGCCTGTACCGACTTTCCCGACGCCTCCCCGCCCTCGAAGGAGAGGAAGAGGCCGCTCACCTATATATCTGGACGCGCCGATAAGGCTCGTGGCCGGTGCTGCGCGACGAGAGGCTCGCGCGCTCGATGAGCTCGTGCTGCATCTTGCGGACGTACGCGTTCTGCGGCTCGAGCTCGACCTCATTCCGCGACCCGTCACTCACCGCGTCAATGGCTTGGCGGGTCTCATCGAGCGCATCCTCCTCGGGACCCTTCCGCAGCTCGAACACGCTCGTCAGAGCGCTGGCGATCTGCGACGACGAGTTGCTGCGCGCAACGTAGATCGGGACCCCGCTCGACTCGGCGTTCCGAAGCCGCGGCGTCTTGCGCCGGTAGTAGTTCTTCAGTGTGATGACCACATCGGCATCCTCGGGCTCGCGGACGATCGCGACCGGGAGGTTGAGCCCGCGGGCCGCGTCATCGAGCCGCGACCACGAGATCCCGAAGGGGTAGATCTTCACCGTTTCGCGGATCCCCAAGCCCGGCTGCGGCAGTCGCGGCGTGCTGCGGCGCTCGACGGCATCGGCGGCCTCGCGAGTCGCCTTGCCGCTCGAGACCTTGACGTCTCCGGTGCCATCCCGCTCACGCAGCTCGGGCGACACCGGATTGCCGAGCAGGATCGAATCAACGGTGTGCGCGACGTCCAGATAGATCGCGACCTTTTGGTATGCCTGGATCTCAACGAGCACCTGGAACGTCGGCGGTGCCTTTCGCTCGAGGACCGACTTCTGGGTCCCCCGGCGGCGGGCCTCCTCGTCGCCGAGGGTGACGGTCTGGATGCCGCCGATCAGGTCCGAGAGCGTGGGGTTGAGCATCAGGTTCTCGAGCGCGTTGCCATGCGCCGTCGCGACGAGCTGCACGCCGCGCTCGGCGATCGTCCGCGCGGCCTGGGCCTCCTGCTCGGTCCCGATCTCGTCGATGACGATGACCTCGGGCATGTGGTTCTCGACCGCTTCGATCATGACCGCGTGCTGCAGCGCGGGCGTCGCGACCTGCATCCTGCGGGCGCGGCCGATGCCCGGGTGCGGGATGTCGCCGTCGCCCGCGATCTCGTTCGAGGTGTCGACCACGACGACCCGCTTCTTGAGGTCGTCGGCGAGAACGCGCGCGACCTCGCGCAAGAGCGTCGTCTTACCGACGCCGGGCCGGCCAAGGAGCAGGATGCTCTTCCCCGCCTCGACGACGTCCCGGATGATCTCCATCGTCCCGTACATCGCGCGCCCGACCCGCAACGTGAGTCCCACGACCTTGCCCGAGCGATTACGCAGCGCGCTGATCCGATGCAGCGTCCGCTCGATACCGGCCCGGTTGTCGCCCCCGAACTGACCGATCCGCGAAATGACGTACGCGAGATCCTCAGCGGTCACCTCGCGGTGCGACAGGGCTTCCTCACGCCCGGCGAAGCGGGCTTCCGGGGTGCGCCCGAGGTCCATGACGATCTCGAGAAGACCGTCGAGATCCACAAGCGCGCGGACGCGCTGGCCCAGATCAGGTGGGAGCGCATCGAGGATCGCGTCGAGATCGTCACGCTCGATCGTCGTCATCTCACCACCGCCGGCGCCAACGCCGACTCTTCGATGCGAACGGCCAGTTCCTTGACGAAGAGCATAGCCGTGGCCACCTCCCGGAATCCCTCCGTCATCAAAGCCCGCGCCACGTGCTCTTCGTACGAACGGACAGGCGACGTGACCGCGTGCCCGCCCGGAAGCTCGAGGCTAGTCGCACGAATGACCTCCCGCGCGAGGTCGATGTCGCCGTCGATCGAGCGCGCTTTGATCACGTGCGGGTGCCCGTCACCACCCTTGAAGCTGACGCCGAAGGCGCCGATGCGGGACTCCGGGCCGACCACCATGGTGGTCGAGCGACGCATCGCGAGCGGATTGCCGCTCACCAGGAACGGCGGATCGAAGGCCCCGGCGCGCCGACCGATATCGAAGTCCTCGACCGCCAGCTGCTCGGCGCGCTGCACCGCGTGGGGAGTCGTCGCGGCATAGAAGCGGAAGAGATCGTGGGCGTCCCGCCGGCGCGCGTAGTGGCCGTCGAGGGTGCGGCTGGGTGCCCGGAGCGGGGCCCGGGGCGCCGCGTACCAGGTCTCGCGCGTATAGGAATAGAAGCCTGCTTGAAAGAACGTCTCGCGGGCCCGCGCGGTGCCGCCGGCCGATGACCCGTCGGTCGGATCGCTGACCGCGCCGAACACGCGGAGCTGGCCGTGGTGCGCAGCCGATGCGGAGAGGTGCTCGAGCAGCTTGAACGAGCCCTCGGCGCCACCCGGATCGGGGACGGCCGCGAGCGCGAGGATGACCCATTCCGGTCGGCGGCCGCTGTAGACGAGCGCGACCGCGCAGAGCCGGTCGTGGTACTCCTCGATATAGAGGCGCAACCGGTCCCGCATCCCGAGCGTTCCCGGCAGGAGCGTCCGCCAGCCGGCCAGGGCGCTCGCGACGAGCGGCTGCGGGAGGACCGATGCGACGATCGCATCGGGCGTCCGGGACGCCAACGTGAGAAATCGGGTGACGCGTGGCAGATCGGTCGGCATCGCGGGCCGGACGGGCACGGTTAGCTCCGACCGAGCGTCAGGAAGTACTCGTGAAAGCGACCGTCGTGGGTCAGCTCCGGATGGAACGAGGTCGCCAAGAGCTTCGCCTGTCTCGCGGCGACGATAGTGCGGCCCTCCAGGACGGAGAGGACCTCGACGTCGGGCCCGACCGACTCGATGAGCGGAGCGCGGATGAAGACCGCATGGAACGGCTCCGGGCCGAGGACCGGGACGGACAGGTCGGCCTCGAACGAATCGAGCTGACGGCCGAATGCATTGCGGCGCACCCGGATGTCCATGAGCTCCGCGAGCGGATGCGGATGACCGGGCACGTCGCGGGCGATGAAGATCGCTCCGGCGCATGTGCCCCAGACCGCCATGCCCTCGGCCACGCGCGCACGCAGCTTGGGTATGAAGCCGTACTGCAGGGCGAGCTTTCCGATGGTCGTGCTCTCGCCACCGGGGATGACGAGCGCGTCGATTTCGTCGAGCTGATCCGGACGGCGCACGTCGACGGCCGTGGTGCCGAGTCGTTCGAACGTGTCGAGGTGCTCGCGGAAGTCGCCCTGAAGGCCGAGAACGCCGGCCCGAGCTACACGGTCACCAACCGCGGGCGGCAAGACGTTCGCCCGCGGGGATCGTCTCGAGCGAGATACCGCGCATCGCCTGCCCGAGACCGCGCGAGACATCGGCGATGAGCTTGGGGTCCATGAAGTGCGTCGTCGCCTCGACGATCGCCTTCGCGCGACGCAGCTGGTCCTTGGGGTCCTCCGACGCCTTGAAGATGCCGCTCCCCACGAAGTTGCCCTCAGCGCCGAGCTGCATCATGAGCGCCGCGTCCGCGGGAGTCGCGATGCCGCCGGCGCAGAACAGCACGACCGGGAGCTTCTTGGCCTTCGCGACGTCGCGCACGAGGTCCAGTGGGACGCGGAACTCGGCAGCCTTCTCGCGCAGCTGGGACTCATCGAGCCCGGCGAGCGCCTCGATACCGCCAACGATCGCGCGGATGTGGCGGACCGCCTCGACAATGTTGCCGGTGCCGGCCTCGCCCTTGCTCCGGATCATCGCGGCACCCTCGTTGATGCG
>JANLWM010000325.1:0-3341 GCA_031364525.1 Chloroflexota bacterium
TTCGTGAACTCGATGATCTCGATGTCCGCAGCAGGTTCCGCCGCTCCGAAGTTCTCGAGGCCCCACTGCCAGAACTGACGCCACCGGAGCTTCTGGGGGCGCTGCCCGCGGAACATCGGCTCCCAATAGGAGAACCGGACCGGCTGCGGCGTCTTATGCAGCCCGTGCTCCAGGTAGGCCCGCACCACCGGCGCGGTCCCCTCCGGGCGCAGGGCGATGCCCTGCTGACCGTGCAGCACGACCTCGAACATCTCTTTGCCCGCGGTATCGCTCGTCTCGCCTGCGCTCCGCAGGAACACCTCGCGATCCTCGACCACCGGCGTCACGATCCGGGGGTAGCCGTAGCGGAGGGCGCGCGCGAGCGTCACGGAGAGCAGCCGGTCGAAGCCGGCGGCCTCCTCGGGGAGCAGATCCCGCATCCCGCGGGGCGCTTGATACGTGGGCATCGGGCCATCAAGTATGGTCGAAAGCGATATCAGACAAAGAGGTGCGCCATGAGCGATCAGCAGAACGCCACCGTGGAGCTCGAGCGCGGCGGGAGCTTCACCATCGCCCTGCGGCCGGACAAGGCCCCGAAGACCGCCGCGAACTTCGTCGAGAAGGCGAAAGCCGGGTTCTATGACGGCAAGACGTTCCACCGCGTCGAGGACTGGGTGGTCCAGGGTGGCGACCCCGACGGCACCGGTCGTGGCGGCGGAAAGATGCCGAGCGAACTGAACGACCTGCCGTTCGCCAAAGGCGCCGCCGGCATCGCGCGCGGGCCTGACATCAAGGTCAACAACGATTCGCAGTTCTTTGTGACGAAATCCGACGCATCGTGGCTGAACAATCAGTACACGAACTTCGGCCAGGTCACGAGCGGTCAGGACGTCGTGGACGGTATCCGGGTCGGCGACAAGATCAAGAAGGTCACGATCGGATGAGGCCGCTCGCGCTGCTCGCGGCGCTCGCCATCACCGCTTCCTGCGGGAGCACCGCCGCGGCACCGACGCCGACAGCGACCCGGCTCGCGACGGCACCGGTCATCCGCACCGCCGCGCCCACCACACCGGTCGGGACCGCCTGCGTCGTCAAGCCGGTGGCATTCGTGAAGGCACCCTCGAAGGCGACGATCACCCTCGAGAAGGGCGGGACGATCACCATCGCCCTCCGGCCCGACAAGGCTCCGAACACGGTCACGAACTTCGCGAATGTCGCGCTCTCGGGCTGCTACGACGGGCTCACGTTCCATCGCGTCGAGCCGAATTTCGTGATCCAGGGCGGCGACCCGGCCGGCAACGGGACGGGCGGCGGCAAGATGGCCGCGGAGTACAACGACCTCTCATTCGTGAAGGGCGCTGTCGGGATCGCCCGCGGCCAGGACAAGGCGATCAACAACGACCGCCAGTTCTACATCTGCATCGGCGAGTGCAAGTTCCTCGACGGCCAGTACACGAACTTCGGCCTGGTCACGGACGGGCAGAGCCTCGCCGACGGCGTCAAGGTCGGCGACAAGATCAAGACCATCACCGTCGAGTGACGACCCGCGGCTCGCTCGCGTTCGTCGGCGCGTTCACCGCGTACTGGCTCGTCGCGCTCCCGCTCGACAGCGGAAGCGACGCGGGCCAGCAGCTCCTGTTATCGGCCACCGCCTGGACGTTCCTCGCCGTCGCGCTCGCCCTCCAGACCCCTGCAGTGCGGGTCCAGGTCGTCACGCTCGTCTGCGTCGCGACGGTGCTCGAGGTCATCGGGTCGATCGTCTGGGGCGCCTACCGGTACCGCCTCGGCAATCTCCCGCTCTTCGTCCCCGCGGGGCACGGGCTCTTCTACCTGGCAGCGCTGCGTGCGGCGTCGCTGCCGCTGCTCCGGCTTCACGCGAAGCGCATCGTCATCGCGGTCACCGTCGCGGCGACCGTCTACATGGTGTGGGGGCTCCTCCGGCCGCCGCTCCCCGACCTGTTGGGCTTCGTCACGTGGGCCGTGTTCATCCGGTTCATCGTCCGCGGCCGCTACCCGCTCCTCTATGCGGTGAGCTTCGTGCTGACCCTCGCGCTCGAGCTCTACGGCACCGGCTGGGGCATCTGGCGCTGGGCGCCCGTCCTTCCCGGGCTGATGCTTCCGGCGGGGAATCCGCCCACAGGCATCGGCGCCGGTTATGCCGCGATGGACGGGCTCACCCGCAGGATCGTCGGTCGGATCCAGCGCGACAGGACGGGCGCGCCGGCCTCCACGGAAGCCGCGGCATGAGCACGCGTGGCGAGATGCTCGCCGAGTGGATCATCGATCTCCGCGCCAACGTCGAACGACACCTCGCCAGGACGCCGGAGGCAGGGCTCCATTGGCGGCCGGCCCGCGAGACGAATTCGATCGGCGACACGGTGTGGCACATCGCTCGATGGATCGACCTGATGAGCATGTGGCTCCAGAACGGTGCGCCCGAGCGCCAGCACTGGATCGCCGACGGCTGGGCCGAGCGCACCGGCTACGACCCGCGTGGCGTCGGGACCGACGGCCTCGGCGCGATCAGCGGCTACACCTTCGCCGAGGTCGAGATGATCCCGAAGCTTCGCGCCGATCAGCTCCTCGCGTACACCGCGGCGGTCTGCGACGACGTCATTCCGCGGCTGCGCGCAGCGGATGACGCGACGGCCACGCGCTACAAGGGTGTGGTCCAGGGCATCTTCGCGCACCTGGGCGAGATCGCGGCGCTGCGGACCCTGTTCGACCGGGAGACCCCGGGCTAGGCGAGCGGGTCGTCGCCCGCGGGCTTCGTGCCGCGCGCGACGTGGAAGTACTCCGTCGACAACATCTTCATGCGCTGCTCGTCGGACAGATGGACCTGCCATTCGGCGACCTGGGTCGCGTGCGCGGCGACGGCCCTCCGCTTCGGCTCGGCGAATCCGCTCACGTCCGCGCGGATGTCGACCTCCTCGTCCGGCACGCCGAAGTCTCCGGGTGGCCCGCCCTCGACGCCCGCGGCCCGCAGCTGCTCGCCGATCATCTTCGCGACGCTCTTTGGCAGGGCGGTGTAGAGGAGCCGCGCTCCGGGTGCGGCCACGCGATCGAATGCGGCGGTCGCGTGGCGATGGATCGCTTTGTGATCCGGGTGCCCGTAGATCCCGCTCTCGTCAAAGGTGAACACGACCGTGGGCGGATCCTCGGCGAACGCTGCGGCGAGCACGTCGACGACCTCGTCGGCCGGCGCGTTGACGTACGCGCGCCGATCCTTGTTCTCGGGCGTGCCGTCCATGCCCGAGTCCCGGTATCCGAGGAACCGCACGTCCGTCACGCCCAACGCAGCACACGCCGCACGTAGCTCCTGCTCGCGAACGAGGCCCAGGGTCTCCGGTGTCGCGGCGGTG
>JANLWM010000355.1:0-5929 GCA_031364525.1 Chloroflexota bacterium
CGGTCAGGGAGGTGATGACGCTCCTGGCGAGGGTCTGCATGATCGAGAAGTTGATGACCGGATTCAACGCCTCGCCGCGGTTCAGGTGCAGGTTCTCGCGGATCCGGTCGAACACGACGATCGTGTCGTGGACCGAGAACCCGATGATCGTCAGCACCGCCGTGACGAACAGGCTGTCCACCTCGACATTGAAGAAGTATCCGAGGATCGCGAACAGCCCGAGGACGAGCAGCGCGTCGTGCAGGAGCGCGATGATCGCGGCGATGCCGTAGCGGAACGCCGACCATCCGAATTCTTTGAAAGCGAACGCGATGAGCAACACGATGAGCACCGATGCTGCGATGATCGAGCGGATCGCGTTCGTCACCAGCTCGGCGCTGAACGACGGGCTGACCGACGCAGCGTTGTCGTCGATGAAGGTCGGGTACTTCTGCTTGAGCGACTGATCCGTCTTGGAGACCTCATCGGCCGACAGGGTCAGCGTGCGCACTTGCATGCGGCCGCCCTCGGCGCCCTGAATGACCGCCTCCGGATGGCCGAGGCCCGAAAATACGTCATGCAGCTCGCTTGCGGCCGGGGGTGACCCGAACCGCAGATCGAGCAGCGTCCCACCCTTGAACTCGATACCCAGCTTGAGGCCACCGATCGCCAGGAAGAACACGCCGGGGACGATGAGGAGCGCCGACAGGGCGAAGTACCAGAACTTGCGTTCGACGAAGCGGAACAGCATCAGGCCCGGACCCCCGCGGAGGCGCGGCCATCACGGTCATCGGCAGCCTTGTCCTCAACGCCCCAGAGCCGGCGACGACGCAGTGAGGGATATTCGATCGCACCGTGGAGGAGCATCTGGGTCACGAAGACGGCCGTGAAGAACGACACGATCACACCGACCATCAGGGTGAGCGCAAAGCCCTTCACGGTGCCCGTGCCGAAGTAGAAGAGGATGCCAGCAGTGAGGATCGTGGCGGCGTTCGAGTAGAAGATCGACGGGAACGCCCGGCGCCGGCCCTCATCCAGGGACACCCGAAGGGTCTTCCCGGCCCTCAGCTCTTCCTTGATCCGCTCGAAGGTCAGCACGTTCGCGTCCACCGCCATACCGATGGAGAGAATGAAGCCCGCGATGCCCGCGAGCGTGAGCGTGACCGGTACGAGGCGGAACACCGCGTACGTCAGGGCCGTGTAGAAGAACAGTGCGAGCACCGCGATCGCGCCGGGCAGCCGGTAGTACGCGATCATGAAGATCACCACGAGCAGCAGGCCGATCGCGCCCGCCACGAGGCTCCGGCGCACCGAATCCTGGCCGAGCGTGCCCTCGACGCGGCTGGACTGGACGATCTCAAGCGGCACCGGCAGCGCGCCGGAGTTCAGGAGGGTGCTGAGGCTCGCCGCGGACTTGGTCGTGAAGTTCCCTTCGATCACGCCGCTGCCGCTCGTGAAGACGTTCTTGATATTCGGCGCGGAGATCTCCTTGCCGTCCAGCGAGATCTGGACCGGCTTGTTCAAGTAATCCTTCGACAGCTGGACCCACCGCACGTCATCAGGCGCACCGAAGTCGAAGGTGACGACCGGGGTGTTACCCGCACCCTGGAATTGAACGAACGTGGGCTTGAGGTTCGCGCCGGTGAGCGGCGGAACGAGCGAGACGTACTCGCCGGGGACGACCGCATTGTTCGCATCGAGTTTGGGGACCTTGACCTCGAGGAATGCCTGCTGCGTCGCGATGTCCTGGGCTTGCCGGAGGTCGGAGATCCCGGGGAGCTGCAGCAGGATCTTGTCCGTCCCGAGCGCCTCGATCACCGGCTCGCTCACCCCAAGGGAGTTGATGCGGCGGTCGATGACGATGCGGGTCTGGTCATTCAGCTTGTCGATGGAGGTCGTCGTGCCGCCCGGGATCTTCTCCGGGTGGAGCTGGAGGACGAGCTGCGTGCCACCCTGGAGGTCAAGGCCGAGGTGGGTCTTGATCTCCGTGAATGTGGATTGCCCGCCGATCCGGTAGCAGATGCCCGGACACTCGAACGGGAACGAGAACTGATGCTTCGGGATATCGATCCACACCGCCAGGATGGCGATGACGACGACGACCCAGGCCCAAGCGCGATTCATGAAAAGCGGGCTCCTCCGGATAGGCGAAGAAAAAGCGCCACCCCTGCGGGCGCGCTCCTATGACAAAAGTATAGGCGGGTCAGCCCCACCGTTCCGACGTGCCGGCTTCGTCGGTCGGAGTGGTCCAGCCCTCGGCCCTCGCCTGCTCCACGCGCGCCGGATCCCGCAGGCGCTCGCGGGCCTCGCGGGCCTCGCGGTCGAATGCGGTCTCGTCGGGCTCGGTGGGGGCTGCAGGCTCGCCCATCGCTTCGGTCGGGACCTCCGGCTCGGCTGTCGCCGTGGTCGCGGCGACCGCGGCCACGGGAGCGGCTGGGGTCACGGGCGCCTCGAGGTACTTGTCGGCGTTGAGGAACTCACCGCGAAGCTCATCGCTCGTCTTACGGAACTCCGCCACCGCCCGACCGAGGTCACGAGCGAGCTTTGGCATGCGCTCGGGCCCAAGGACGATCAGCGCGACTATGAGCAGGAGGATGAGCTCGCCGCTCCCGATGCCGAACATCAGCGGGCCGCCGCGGCGCCGCGGGCGTCGTTCGCCTGCTGCCGGAGCGCGATAGCCGCTGCCGCGGCCGCCTTTTCGAATCCGTCACCGGAGCCCGCGTACAGGATCGACCGCGACGCGGAGGGCAGCACGCCGCCGCCGCGCGCGTCGAGGGCTGCGGTGATCGCCGACACCTCTCCGCCCTGCGCACCAAGGCCGGGCATCAGGAAGAGCCGGTCGGGCGCGAGCGTGCGCAGCCGCTTCGCCTCCGCCGGATAGGTCGAGCCGACGACGAATCCGCACTGCTCGGCCGCGAAGGTCGCAACGCATCGCTCGACGACGTGCTCGTAGAGCGGGCGTCCGTCAACAAGGAGGTCCTGCAGATCGCTCGCCCCGGGGTTGCTCGTCCGGGCAAGGACGAGCGCGTAGCCCTTCAGGACGAAGGGGGCGATCGAGTCCATCCCGATGTACGGCGCGACCGTGGCGGCATCCGCATGCAGGCGATCGAAGAGGGACTCGGCGTACGCCGCGGCGGTGTTCGGCACATCCGCTCGCTTCCCGTCGAGGATGACCGGGATGTCATCCGGGATCGCCTGGAGCGTCAGGTGAAGGACGTCGAGGCCCGCTGAGCCGTAGCGCTCGAAGAAGGCCATGTTCGGCTTGTAGCAGCAGGCCTGATCGCTCGTCGCGTTCACGATCCGGCGGAGGAACCGGATGGCGGCCTGCGCGCCCCGGCCGAGGTGCTCGGGGATGCGCTCCGGCTCCGGGTCGAGGCCGATACAAATGACGCTGTCCCGGGCGTTCGACGCAGCGGCAAGCTTCGTCAGGAAGGTCATGAACGAACCCTATGATATGGCTGCTTCCATGAATAAGGAGGAAGGCATGCTCGGCAGTTCGCGCGGTCGGCTCGGGTGGGCTCTGGCCGCGATCCTTCTCGTAACCGCATGTAGCGGCGGAACGAGCTCCTCAGGCGCAGCCGCGACCAGCACCGCTGGCGCATCAAAGACGCTGCGAGTCGGTTCGTTCGATCGTCCGATCGTCTTCGCGTTCACCCCTTCGCAGGACGTCGCGCGGGTCACCGCGAGCGGCAACGCGATGGCCTCGGCCCTCGCCACGGCGACCGGCCTGCGGTTCAAAGTGACGATCCCGACGAGCTACGCGGCCCAGATCGAATCGGTGTGCGCTGGCCAGACCGACATCGCGGCGATCGCGCCGCTCCAGATGACCCTGCTTCTCGACAAGGGGTGCGGGACGCCGATCCTGAGCGCGCTCCGCAAGGACGAGAAGGGCGTGCTCGCGACCACGTACAACGCTCAGATCCTCGTCGCGACCGCAAGCGGCATCACCGACCTTGCCGGGCTCAAGGGCAAGAAGTTCGCGTTCGTTGACCCGATCTCGGCCTCCGGATACCTGTTCCCCTCGCTCCTCGTGAAGAACAAGACCGGCCAGGACCCGAAGACGTTCTTCGCGTCGACGATCTTCGCCGGCGGCCACGACAAGGCGGCACTCGCCGTCTACAGCGGCCAGGTCGACGGAGCGGCGACCTTCAACGATGTTCGGACGAACGTGGGCATGCCCGCGGACATCCTGACGAAGACCAAGGTCATCGACGCGGCCGGTCCGATCCCCAATGACGGCATCGCCGTCGCGAAGAACTTCCCGGCCGACGTCCAGGCGACGATCGCGAAGGCGCTCATCGCCTACTGCGCGGATGCCGGCAAAGCGACCTGCAAGAGCCTCTTCAACTGGGACGGGCTCCAGGAAGTGAAGTCAGACTTCTACAACCCGATCCGGGACGCAGCGAAGCTCGCGGGCATCGACGTGGCCGGTGAGGCCGCGAAGACCCCGGCCCCGCCGCCCCCGACTCCGAGCCCGAGCCCGACCAAGGCTCCGTAGCGCCACCACGCACTGACACGACACGCCCGCCGGACGTTCCGGCGGGCGTGTTCATTTAGAGTCAGCCGCGGTGGCGGCGCTGGTGTCGGTGAAGGACCTCGTGAAGATCTACGCGACGGGCACTCGCGCACTCGATGGCATCACGCTCGACTTCCACCGCGGTGAGTTCATCGTCCTCATCGGCCTCTCCGGATCCGGCAAGTCCACCCTGCTGCGTTGCATCAACCGCCTGGTCGACCCGACATCGGGCACGGTGATCTTCGACGGCACCGACATCACCGCTGCCAAGGGAGCCGAGCTCCGGCGCATCCGTCGCCGCATCGGGATGATCTTCCAGCAATTCAATCTCGTGAAGCGCAGCTCGGTCTTCACCAACGTGCTTGCGGGCCGGTTGGGGTACCGCTCGACCTGGCGGACGTTCTTCGGGCAGCCGTCTCGCGACGACGTCGCGCTCGCATTCGAGAATCTCGGTCGGGTCGGGATCATCGAGAAGGCCTTCGTCCGGGCGGATGCGCTCTCGGGCGGCCAGCAGCAGCGCGTCGGTATCGCTCGGGCGCTGATGCAGAAGCCGGAGCTCATGCTCGCGGACGAACCCGTCGCAAGCCTTGATCCGGCGACCAGCCATTCGGTCATGAAGTACCTCGAGGAGATCAACAAGAAGGACGGCATCACCGTCATCTGCTCGCTGCACTTCCTCTCGCTCGCCCGCCGCTATGGCACTCGCGTGATCGCTTTGAACGGCGGTCGCGTGGCCTTCGACGGCCTGCCGGCGGACATCGATGAGCGCCGCTTCAAGGAGATCTACGGCGAAGACGCGGTGGAGGTCGAGATCGGCCTCGGCCAGCAGGGGATGACGGCGAAAGAGACGGCGACCCGCGCCACCCTCATCGATGACCTCGTGCACCTGGACCCGGGCCGCTGATGGCCCAGTACTTCACGTCGCGCGGTCTCCCGGTACCCGCCGAGCTGAGCCGCAACCCGCTGGTTCACTGGCGCCGGTGGCTCGTGATCCTCGGCACGATCGTGATCCTGTATGTCGGCGTACGGCTGGCCGACATCGATACGAGCCGCGCGAATCCCGAGTACTTCGCCGGCGTCCTGAGACAGCTCTTCCAGCCCGATTGGAGCGTGCTCTGGCCGCAGAACGAATTCGAGACCTTCTGGGACGGCGCCCTTGGGCTGATGATCGTCACGATCTTCCTCGGTATCGTGGCCACCGCGATCGCGGTGGTCATCGCGCTGCCCCTCTCGTTCCTCGGCGCACGGAACATCATGGCCGGCAATCCGGTCACGAACGCGATCTACGTCGCCATCAGGCTGCTCTTCACCATCCTGCGCTCCATCGACGTGCTGATCCTCGTCATCCTGGCCCTCACGCTGTTCGGTCTCGGGAGCGCCTCCGGCATCCTCGCCATCGCGATCCACACCATCGGTGTGATCGGGAAGCTGTAC
>JANLWM010000361.1:0-8309 GCA_031364525.1 Chloroflexota bacterium
GATGAAGAGCTCGTCCTTGTCATAGGACGGGTCCACCGTTCTGTTCTTCGGCATCACGATGAGCGGTCCGAGCATTCCCAGGCCGACCTGCTCCGTCGCGTTGTGGTGTGAGTGATACATGTGGCTGCCGAACGGCCCCGCCGTGAACTCGTACACGTACGTGGCACCGGGCTTGATCGGTGGCTGAGTGATGAACGGCACGCCGTCCATCGCGTTGGTGACCCTTTGGCCGTGCCAATGGACCGCCGTGCTCTCAGTGAGCTTGTTGGTGACCTTGACCCGAACGCGCTCGCCTTCGGTCACGCGGATGATCGGCCCCGGGACCTGGCCGTTGTAGGCGATCGCATTGAGGACCTGACCGGGGGTGACCTCCCATTTCAGCGTGCCGCAGGTCAGCTCGAACTCCCGGGCGCCATCGACGATCTTCGACGGCAGCTCCTGCAGGCCAACGCCCTGGGTCTTGGCGGGGAACGCGGCCGTCGTCGCCTGGTGGAGCGCATCGTGATCGGTGGGTGTCCCCGACGGCACCGGACTCGCCGCCGCATGGATTGAGTGGTCCACGGCCGGCTGGGGTGTCGCGCTCGCCGATGCGATGGTCGCGGCCGCGGCCGGAAGATTGCGCGTGACGCCAAGGAGCGCGACACCGAGGGCACCACCGAAGGCCGCTCCCATGACCCCAAGCAACGTGCGGCGTGCAAAGATGCCCTGCGGGTCAGCGGGCTCGGGAAGGTTTGGCGGGGTGTTCTGTTCCATCGGCCAAAGCTAGGGATGCGTGCCGGCACGACCTACGGTCGGAGGTCCCGAGTCCGGGGGGCCGAACGGCCCGACCTGCGGGGGCGGCTACAGGCGCGGCTTGTGCTTCGCCATGTACGCGGCCGCTTCAGCGCGCCGGGAGAGGCCCAGCTTGTCGAGGATCCGGCTGACGTAGTTCTTCACCGTCTTCTCGGACAGGAACAACGATTCGCCGATGTCGCGGTTCGTCTTGCCCTCGGCGAGACCAACGAGGACCTTGCGCTCCTGCTCGGTCAGCGAGGCCAGCGCCGGATCCTCGGCCCGGCTCTCGCGAAGCCGCTCGAGCACCTTGCCCGTGACGTCCGGGTCAAGGAGCGAGCGGCCGGCGGCGACCGCCGTGATCGCGTCCGCGACGGCCTGACCGCGGGTCTGCTTCAAGAGGTATCCCGAGGCGCCGGCGATGATCGAGGCGAAGAGCGCGTCGTCGTCGGCGTAGGACGTGAGCATGATCACCTTCACCTCGGGGCGAGCCTCGCGGATGGAGCGGCACGCTTCGACGCCCGATCCGTCGGGAAGGCGCACATCCATCACGACGACGTCCGGCTTTGACCGGGCGGCGGTCTCGATCGCCTCGGCCACCGTGCCCGCCTCGCCGACCACGCTCATGCCGGACTGTCGACCGATGAGGCCGCGCAGGCCTTCACGGACGACTTCGTGGTCGTCACAGATCAATACTCGGATGCTCATATGACGACCTTAGACCGAACCGGGATCCGCATCTGGAGCCGCGTGCCGGCACCCGGCGTCGAGGTCACTTCCAGGCGGGCACCGGCGTTGAAGGCGCGTTGGCGCATGTTCCGCAGCCCCAGGCCGCCCACGGCTGCCGTCGTGTCGTAGCCCACGCCGTCGTCGACGACCTCCAGAACGACCGCCTGCCCGTCCTGGTAGAGCGACAGCCCGGCGTGACGGGCGCGCGCGTGCCGGGCCACGTTCCCGAGCGCGTCCGCCGCGACGTAGAACACCGCCTCGCGTCCGGCCTCGTCCAGGCTCGCCTCGGCCTCCGGCGCGATCTTCGCGTTCGCGATGAGGAGCGCGTTCGTGGCGATCTGGCTGGCGAGCGTCGTCAGTGACTCTCGGAGCGGCCGGTCCGAGCCGCGGATCGGCCGCAGGCCGAGGACGTAGCTGCGCAGGTCCGCGATCGCCGCGTTCAGCCGGTCCACCGCGCGGCCGAGATGCGCCTTCGCGTCGTTGGGCGCGCTGTCGATCTGCGATGAGGCGTCCTCGATGAGCAGACCAAGGCCGTAGAGGGACTGGATCGCGCCATCGTGGAGATCCATTCCGATGCGGTGACGTTCCTCCAGCGCCGACATCTGGCTGGTCTGGGCGTAGAGTCGCGCGTTCTCGATCGCGATCGCGGCCTGCGCGGCGAGGGCCAGCAGAGCCTCCTGGTCCTCGACCGTGAACTCGCCGCCACCGTGCTTCTCCGTCAGGTAGAGGTTACCGACCGACTCGCCGCGCCAGCGGATCGGCACCCCGAGGAAGCTCGTCATCGGGGGATGGTTCGGGGGGAACCCCACCGATGCCGGATGCTCGCGGAGGTCGCGAAGCCGGATCGGGCGTCCCTCTCGCGGCAGCAGCCCGAGGATGCCTTTGCCCACCGGAAGCGCGCCGATCATGTGGTGGACCTCAGAGCTGATGCCGGCGGTGTAGAACCGGGTCACCACGCCGCGATCGTCGAATGTGCCCAGCGCCGCGTACCTGGCGTCGCCCACGATCCGCGCGAGCTCGGCGATCTTGTGGAGCAAGGTCTCCGTCTCGAGCTCGGCGCTCAGCGCCAGCCCAGCCGCGTTGAGGGCCTGGAGCCGACGGGACTGCCCGACGGCCCGCGCCTGCAGCTCGCCGAGGCGCCCGAAGATCACGACCGTGAACGTGACGATCCCGGCGGAGCCGATCGCGAGGAGCGCCAGGTGGCTGAAGCCGGATGGAAGCGACGGCGCGAGCACCCAATAGTCGAGGCCGACAAGGCCGCCGAGGAGCAGCACCGGCAGCACGATGGCCGCGGCGATCAGGCGCCGCGGGTAGGGATGACGGCCGGTCAGGATCCCGAGGTCCACGGGGCGATTATCGGCCCCTCGGCCGAACGGTCCGGCATCCGGTGACCTTCGGCCCTATTGACGGGACCCTCCGCGGCCGAGCATGCGAAGCATGGACCTCAGGCTGGTACTTGGGACCGTCATCTTCTTCGCGTTGATGCTCGCGATCGTCGCCGGCTTTGCGGCGGCGCGCGTACTGATGCGCGCCTCCGAGGGCGGCGCCGGCAGTGGTGGCGACCGCCGTGACCGTTGAGATGATCGCGATCCTCGCCGCGATCGCCGTCCCGATCGTCACCCTCCTCGCCATCGCGGGGTTGATCAGAGGCGTCGGGGAGCTCGAGCGGTCACGGGACGAGCTGGTCGAGCTTCAGGTGCAGGGGAAACCGTGATCTTCCGGAAAAAGGGCGAACAACCCCGGCTCATCGACGGCACCCGCGTCTCGTGCCCATTGCGCGGCATCGACGTCCAGATCGAGGAGTGCCTCGCCTGCGGCAAGCTGCGGAACATCGTGGGCGACGACCTGCCCTACGTCATCTGCGCCGGGCAGCGCACGGACCTGCGCGCCGACGTGGCGTTCTAACCGGACCGTCCCCGCGACTCCGTCGTAGGTTCGACCTACATCGTCACGACTCGACGGCCGGCGCGATGTGATCCGGGACCATGACCACGATGTGACGAACCCCCCGGCAGTTCGACCGGATTCCCGGCAATGAGCAGGTGCGCAGCCTTGCGCCTGACATTCGCGGACCGTCAGGAAATCACATTCCTCGACGACATCCCGGTAGCGCTCTGCGGGAGACGTCCAGCGTCGCGGTCATGTGGTCCTCCCGATACAGACGAGTGGCTCCTCGCGGAATCCGAGATCGTGGAGGAACGGCGCAAGGACGAGGTCGTGGAGCGGGACGACGCTGTAGACGCGCGCCGCACCGAGCTTGCGGAGGCGCTCGAAAAGGGCGCTCGCGAGCGAGCGGCCGAGGCCACGGCCGCGCCAGGCGTTGTCGACGCCGAATGCCTCGACCCAGCCGGCGGTACCGAGACCGAATGCCGAGCGGACCGTGCCGGCGGCGTAGCCCACCATCCGCCCACCCTCCTCAGCGCCGATCACCACGACAGGGCTGCGGTGGAAGAGGAGCTTCCAATCATGCTGCGTCTCGCCGCTCCCAAGGAGCTCGGCCAGGTCGGCCAGTGCGACGACGTCGGTCGCCCGCAGCTCGCGAATGGTCGGGACCGGACTCGCCACCTGCATGTTCGGAACGCTAGTGCCCGATCATGTCCGTCTCATGTCAGCCTTGCGGGCGGTGCCATCGCCGCGGGAGGACTCGGACAGACCGAGCCGGAGCCGCGCCGCGGCGGCGTAGATTGCCCGGGGAGAGGAACGTGGAGCCGTGCGTCTTCTGTCAACGCGCCGACCGGCCGATGACGCGCGAGCATGTGTTCGCGCACTGGCTCGTGCGCCACGTTCACGGCGCGCAGCTTCTCGCGTCGGATCGGGCTCTCCGATCGCTGGAGACGACGACCCCCACGCGGATCGCGCGCGTGGTCGCCGGGGTCTGCCCGGAATGCAACGCCGGCTGGATGAGCTCGCTCGAGATGGGTTTTCGGCGGGTGCTGTTCGCACGGTCGCGCGTCGGCCCGGTCGGACCTCCCGATCGCATCGCGCTCAGTCGCTGGTTCACAAAGACCGCAGTACTGCTGGCGCATGCTGACGGTGCCGTCCTCGTCGGTGCCGTGCTTCGCGCGCAGCTTGCGCACGGCATGCCCGAGGGCATCGAGGTCTTCTTGGCGCGGCGGCGCCGACCGCCGCAGCGCCTCGACTTCGCCGTGGATGCCACCGGTGACCAGGACGCCGGCGCCGTGCACGTGCGATCGGTCGCGATCCTGATCGATGATCTCGTCGCGCACGTCGCAGTGCGCGGAACGCTGACAAGCCGCCACGGCACGAGACTCTGGCCGCTGCGTTCCCACACGCTCCGCTGGGAAACGCTGCCGGTCGTCACCTCGATGCTCCGCTGAAGGATGCGCGGCCGCTGCTACGCGGCTACTTCCACGCCGGGGCGGCGTTCGCCGCGGCGATCGGCGGGACCTACCTCGTCGCGCAGTCGAGCGATGACCGGCCTCGCCAGCTGTCGATGCTCGTGTACGGCGTCGCCCTCACGCTGCTCTTCGCGTTCAGCGCGGTCTATCACGTGCACACCTGGCCGCCGGCCCGACGCGTCATCCTTCGGCGGATCGATCACGCGAACATCTTCATCGTGATCGCCGCGACCTATACCCCGCTCGCGTTCAACCTGCTGTCCGGGTGGTGGCGCGTCGGCGTCCTCGGCGCGGCCTGGGGCGCTGCCCTCGTCGGCATAGGGATCGCGGTCGCCGGTGTTCCCCTGCGACGGTGGGCGCGTGCGGGCCTGTACGTGGGGCTGGGCTGGATCGCCCTGCCGTCCCTGGGGCAGATGTCGCCCGCGCTCCCGTGGGGCGCGATCGGGCTCATCATCACCGGCGGCGCGTTGTACTCGCTCGGCGCCGTGCTCTACGCGCACCAACGGCCGGATCCCTGGCCGGGCGTCTTTGGCTACCACGAGGTCTTTCACCTCTTGACCATCGCGGCCGCTGCGGCGTTCTACGTCGTGATCCTCGTCTTCGTCCTGCCGGCACCGCGCCCCTAGCCCGTGCGACGAAGGCGTGGTCACCCGCCGTCGTTCGCGACCGCCTACCCCGTCGCGGCACCGCGGCGCGACACCAGCAGGTGGTCCCCTCGGATCCGCAGGAGCTGGCGCACCATCACGGCTATGCCGATGAGGTTCGTGACGAGCCCCAACAGCATGAGCGGCGTGCGAAACTCCACCAGGAACACTGCGAGCCCTGACAGGCCGAGGATCGGCAACAGGTCGGCCACGTGATGCGCGCAGCACGCGACCATCGAAATGCTGGAGGTCGCCGTGCCGGCACCTGCGAGCGCGACGGACTCGCGGGCCATCGCCCGTTGCAGAAGCTTCAGGTAGGTGAACAGCCCGACCTGTGTGCCAAATCCGGCGCTGATGAGGCCGACGAACAGACGATCTGACCAGAGGAGCTCGAGCGCATGGTCGGCGCCCTGAGCCCAGGTGACGATGCCGAGATAGAGGCCGACGAGCGCGATCGCGCCCAGCACGCCCAGTCCGATCGAGAACGCGAGCCGGCGGGTCACGGCCCGCGGGTCCACCGGAGCAGACGCGAGGGCACGGCAAGATCATGCACCTCGAGCTCGATCACGCGCGCCGAGGCGAAGCGCTGCGGCTCGAGCGAGCCGAAGGCGAGCGTTCCCGCGCGATGATGCCCGCCGCTGGGCGCGTCCCATGTCGTGGGAACGATCCACGCTCCCCCGTCGAGGCGGACGCGAGCGAGCTGGGCGAGGTCAAAGCCATCGAGGTCCACGGAATGCGTGTCCAGAACGACGCGAGCCGTCGGGATCGGATCGGCGAGCCAGGACGCGACGATCGTGACGGTGCCGGCTTCGTGCCGCTGCTCCCCCAGATCACCGGAGGCCCTGGGACCGGACGGACCCGCGTTCGGCGCGGCCGTTCCGTTCGCGCAGGCGACGGTCAGGATCGTGACCGCGGCGATCACGATGAGGAGCTTCAACGGACGACGAGCTTCCCGCGCAGCATGCCCATCCCGCATTGGAAGCCGTACTCGCCGGCCTTGGCCGCAGGTAGCTCGAGGGAGACGGTCTTGCCCTCGGGCAGCTCGATGCTCTTGTGAAAGTCGGCGAAGACGACGCGTTCAGAGCACGCGCCCGACTCGGTGCGCAGGAACGTCAGGCGGATCGGACGATCCACGTCGGCGACGATCAGGTCTGGCGTGTAGCCGCCCTTCACCAGGATCATCGCCTCCTGGAATCCCGAGCTCCCAAGCACCGCGCGGGTCTCTTTGCCCTTGGGCAGGAGGAAGAAGGCCCCGATCCCCGCGATCGCGAGTACGCCTATGGACGTCACCAGGATCTGGTCAAGGGTCATAGCGATACCTCCATGGGCCTGAAGTGACGCAGCCGGTTCGCGTTCGTGATCACCGTCACCGAGCTCAGGCTCATCGCCGCAGCTGCGAGGATCGGCGAGAGCAGGATGCCGGCGGATGGATAGAGCACCCCCAGCGCGATGGGCAGGCCGAGCGAGTTGTAGATGAAGGCACCGAACAGGTTCTGGTAGACGTTCCGCATCGTCGCGCGCGAGACCTCGATCGCGAGCACGACGCCCTTGAGGCTACCTCCGATGAGGGTCACGTCGGCGGCCTCGATGGCCACATCAGTACCGGTGCCTATGGCAAAGCCGACATCGGCCTGGGTGAGCGCGGGCGCGTCGTTGGTCCCGTCCCCGACCATGCCCACGCGCTTACCCTCGAGCTGCAGCTTGCGCACCTCGAGCGCTTTGTCGCCGGGCAGGACCTCGGCGCGTACGTGATCGACCCCGACCTGGCGCGCGATCGCCTTCGCGGTGCGCTCGTTGTCGCCGGTGAGCATCACGACCTCGAGGCCGAGCTCGCGCAGCCGCTTGATCGCGCGCACCGAGTCGTCCTTCACGATGTCGGCGACGGCGACCAGGCCCGCGGCCTTGCCGTCCACGGCGACGTACATCGGCGTCTTACCGTCCTCGGCGAGCGCCGCCCAGGGGACCGGAAGTCCGGCGAGCTCGATGCCCGCCTCGCGCAGGAAGCGTTCGTTGCCGACGCGCACCTCGCGACCGTCGATGGTGGCGAGGATCCCGCCACCGACGACCGCACCGAATGCAGTCACCGGACGCAGCTGGATCTTGCGCTCGAGCGCGCCCTTCACGATCGCCGTCCCCAGTGGGTGCTCGGAGCCGTGCTCAGCGCTCGCGACCAGCCGGAGGAGCTGCTCCTCCGTAAAGGGCTCGAGGGCCACCACATCGGTGAGCGCCGGCCGGCCCTGCGTGATCGTGCCGGTCTTGTCGAGCACGATCGTCTGGAGGCGCTGGGCCCCCTGGAGTGACTCGCCCGAACGGATGAGCACGCCGTGCTCGGCGGCTTTGCCGATCCCCGTGGTGAGCGACATCGGCGTCGCCATCCCGAGCGCGCACGGGCAGGCGATGATCAACGTGGTGACCATGACGATCGTCGCGTAGGCGAACGCCGGTGCCGGACCGAGGTCGTACCAGACGACGAAGCCGCCGAGCGCGAGCATGACGACGAGCGGCGTGAAGTACGCGCTCACCCGGTCGACGATCCGTTGGATCGGGACCTTGGTCGCCTGAGCGTCCTGGACCAGCCGAACGATATTGGCGAGGGCGGTGTCCGGTCCGACCTTCGTGACCCGGAGCGTGAATGATCCGTGCGTGTTCATCGTCGCGCCGATGACCTCGTCGCCGACGGACTTGTCCACCGGCATCGACTCGCCGGTGATCATCGACTCGTCGATCGCCGACGAACCCGAGACGATCACGCCGTCCAACGGGATCCGCTCGCCGGGCCGCACGACGATGAGCTCGCCGACGCGGA